>NZ_BAABIB010000114.1:0-50401 GCF_039542405.1 Amycolatopsis dongchuanensis | reverse complement strand
GCACGACAGGCCACCAACGGTCACCTCAACCCGGGACAACGTCCCTGAACATCACACCTAGAAGACGACCGTGCGGTTGCCGTGCACCAGGACGCGGTCCTCCAGGTGCCAGCGCAGCCCGCGGGCCAGGGTGATCTTCTCGATGTCACGGCCCTTGCGCACCAGGTCGGGCACCGTGTCGCCGTGGTCGACTCGGATGACGTCCTGCTCGATGATGGGGCCCGCGTCGAGGTCGGCGGTCACGTAGTGGCACGTCGCGCCGATCAGCTTCACCCCGCGCCGGTGCGCCTGGTGGTAGGGCCGCGCCCCGATGAACGACGGCAGGAAGCTGTGGTGGATGTTGATCGCCCGGCCCGCCCACGCCGCGCACAACTCCGGCGGCAGGATCTGCATGAACCGCGCCAGGACGATCGCATGCGGGTCGTGCTCCTCGACGAGCTTGCGCACCTCCGCGAAGGCCGCGGCCTTATGGCCAGCCCCTCGCCCACCACCACCCTCAACGGAGGCGCTCCGCGCCGCAGGGTCCTCTCGAGGAAAGGGCACATGATGGAACGGGATTCCATGGGCGCGGGTGATGTCCGCCAGCGTCTCGTGGTTGCCGATCACCGCGCGCACGTCGACGTCCAGCTCGCCGGACGCGACGCGGCCGAGCAGGTCGTACAGGCAGTGCCCGTCCTTCGACACCAGGATCACGACGCGGCGGCGCACCGCCGTGTCTTCGACCCGCCAGTTCGACTCCGCCGACAACGACGACGCGACCTCGCCGAAGCGCACACGCAGCTGGTCCACGTCGTAGGGCAGCGAGTCCGCGCGCACCTCCTGCCGCGTGAAGAACCAGCCGGTGTCCGGGTCGGTGTGGTAGGCCGCCTCGACGATCCAGCCGCCCGCGTCGGCGAGGAAGGAGGAGATGCGGGCGACGATGCCGGTGCGGTCGGGACAGCCGAAGGTGATCACATAACGTCGTTCGGACACCCGGTCATCATCCCCCGCCGCAGCTCACGGCGCCGCGAGGGGCTCCAACAGCTCGGTGCTCCCGGTGACGACGGCACTGCTCGGCCGCCCCCACACCCGGCGGTACACGGCGTCCGCGGGTCCGGCGATCGTCACGTCACCGGCGACGACCTCCGCCGTGATCTCCGGTGGCATGCCTGAAGACAGCCGGACCGCCCACGCACGGTCCACATCGGTCGCATGCAGTACGGCGACGCCCGAATGCGCCGACTTCGACCAGTCCCGGCGCGTCGGCACCATCCAGGCGATCAGCTCGTCGACCCCGTCCGCCGCGAATTCAGGGTCGAAGACCAGCGGCGGCTCGGCGGTGAGCGCGTGCTCGGCGTCCAGCCGGTGGATCGCCGCCTCGTGCGCCTGCCGCCGCGCCCACGAGCGCGCGACCTGCGGGTAGCGGGTGAACGGCAGCCAGGCCGGGGTCTCCGGGTCGGCGAGGCCGGTGAGCATTTCCTCGCGCCGCTCGTCCCACCAGGGCAGCAGCTCCTCCCAGTCACGGGGCGGCCGGTCGGCCTCGACCTGCCGTCCGGTCGGGTCGGCCAGTGCGTTGACCACCCACGACTGCACACGGGCGAGGTGCGCGACGAGCCTGCTAACGGTCCACCCCGGGCAGGTGGGCACGGGCGCGTCCGGGCCCGCTGCCGACGCGGCCGATCGCAGTGCGTCGCAGTGGACCCGGATCGTCTTCAGGTAGTCGTCGTGCTGCATACCGGGAGCGTATTCGGCGGGCGACCTCCAGCACAGCCACCAGCAGCAGGCCGATGCCGAACGACAGCAGCAACCCCTTGGCGGGCTCGTCGGCGAACTTCGTGCCGCCCACCGCGCCGATACACACGCTGTATACAGCCCAAATACCGGTTCCGAGCGCGTCGTATGCGATGAATCGGCCCCAGGAAACCCCCATGCTGCCGGTCGCCAGCCCGCTCGCCACGCGGCCACCGGGCAGGTAGCGCGCGGCGACGATCAACAGGGCGCCGCGCCGCTCCACCTGGCTCCGGGCCCACTCATACCGCGCCTGCCCGCGCTCGCCCCGCTGGAGCCGGGCCAGCATCCGCGGCCCCGCGCGGCGGCCGATCCAGTGCGACAGGCAGTCCCCGGCGAGCGCCCCCACCGCCGCCATCGCGACGAGCAGTGCCAGCCTCGGCACGTCCGGCCCCAGCAGCACCGCGACCGTCACCACCGTCGTCTCGCTCGGCATGAACGGCAGCAGCGCGTCCAGCGCCGCCACCGCGAACACCAGCACCCACAGCCAGGGGGAGCTGAGCGTGTCCCGCAGCAGCTCGGTGATGTGGTTCAGCGCCTCAAGCATGGACGACCTGCCGGGTGGTGGCCTCCGCTCGGGCGGCCAGCTCACGCCGGGTGCCGTCGGGTTCGAAGGGTTCGTGGGCGATCAGCCGCACCGCGAGGTCGTCGGCGTGCACCACGCGGCGCAGCGACGCCAGCAACGTGTCCTCGCCGACGAACGCCGCGACCGTGCTCGGTTCGCCGTCCTGCCGGTACTCGAAGGTCACCGGCCGGATCGGCGCCCCCGCGTCGATCGCGGCCTGGAACGCGGCCCGCCGGAACGTGCCGCCCCCGCAGCGCCCGCACCACGTCGTGCCCTCGGGGAACACCAGCACCGACCGGCCGGAACGCAGTGTGTCGGCCAGGCCCGCCACCACCTGCGGCAGCCGGCGCAGCTCGTCACGGGCCACGAACGCGGTGCCCGAGCGCCGCGCGAGATCCCCGATGACCGGCCAGCCCGCGATCTCCGCCTTCGCCAGGAACCCCGGGGGTTCCACGGCGAGCGCGGCCACGATGTCCAGCCACGAAACGTGGTTGCCGACGATGAGCGTGCCGCGCCCGCCGGGCGCGCTGAGCCGGTCGGTGTCCGTGGCCAAGTCGACCCCCAGTTCCGTGAGCAGCCGGCGCGCGGTCGCACGCAGCTCACCCCGGCGGACGGCGGAGGGGAGCCCCGCCAGCGTGGAGCCGACGCCCCGCCACCGTCGCACCGCTTGCATTGTGGTCACCCCAGGTCGCGTGGAGGTGACGCAGCGCGGTGTACACGGTGAACACACGGCCCACGCGTTCACCTGCCGTCTCCGAAGAAGTAACGCCGGTAGCGCTCGCCGACCTGGTCGAACGACAGCAGCGTGAAGAAGTCGGCGACGCCGAACTCCGCGTCGTGCGCGGGCGGGCCGCAGACCCACGCGCCCAGCCGCAGGTAGCCGCGCAGCAACGGCGGCACGTCCGCGTAGGTGGGCCGGTTCCCGTTGCGGGGCAACGGCAACCACGGCTGGTGTGGTTCGACACGCAGTTCCGGCGGCGGGAGGTGCCGCGCCCGTGCCAGCTCCCACGTGCCGGCCGCCGTGGCACCGCCGTCCGCGAGGGACACCGACGCGCAGCCGGCCAGGTGGCGGTAGCCCTCCGCCATCGCGTACCGGCCGAGCGTCGCCCACATCAGGTTGATCACCGCGCCGGTCCGGTGCGCGGGGTGCACGCAGGAGCGGCCGATCTCGACGAGGTCCGACCGCAGCGGCCGCAGCGCGTCGAGGGCGAATTCGCTTTGCGAATAAAGGGTTTCACTGCGTCCCGGGGGGAGGAGCCGGTAGGTGCCCACCACTTCGCCCCGGTGCGAGACCGCGAGGTGCTCGCAGATCTCGTCGAACTCGTCGCGGTCCTCGGCGACCCCGAACTCGGCCGAGAACACCTTCCGCCGCAGTTCCTGGCAGCCTGCCACCAAGGCCGGGTCCCTGGTCACGACTGCTTCGTACCCCGTGTCGATGAGCGTCGTCATGCGGCGATCGTGTCGGAGCCGCACGACTCGTGAACAGCGTTTTGCCCGATGTTCGGGGTAACTTCCGGGTTCGCCCGTACTGGCTGCCCGCTGGGAAAGAGTAGGGCTTTCCCCCTTTTTACCTGGGCGCGACCGTGTGCCAGGGCACCGTCAGTTCACCGAGGCGCCAGCGCTTCGGCCCGTCGAGCACCGGCCAGCCGCGTGCGCGGAGCATGCGCACGGTCTCCAGCCAGCGGAACCGCGCGCCGAACGCGCCGTGCGGGGCGGCCGCGGCCCAGCAACCGTCCACAAGCGACAGGAAATCGTGCACGGGTTCGCCGGGAACGTTGCGGTGGATGAGCGCCTTGGGCAGACGTTCGGCCACCGTGGACGGACGGTCGAGCGAGCCCAGCCGCACGGACAACGTCAGGGTCAGTGGCCCGTCCGCCGACAGCGTCACCCACGAGCACAGCCGCCCGATCTCGTCGCACGTGCCCTCGACGAGCAGGCCGCCCGGGGCGAGCCGGTCGAGGACCAGCTTCCACGCGCCGGGCACCTCTTCCTCGGCGTACTGGCGCAGCACGTTGAAGGCCCGCACGACGACCGGCCTGGTGCCGGCGAGTTCGAACCCACCCTGCCGGAAGTCCAGCCACGGCGGGTCGGCGGCGGGCAGGGCGGCGGCCACGCGCTCCGGATCGAGTTCCAGCCCCAGCACGCGCACCCGCGGGTGGACGGCCCGCAACCGCGCGGCGAGTTCGACCGTCGTCACTCCGTACGCGCCGTACCCGAGGTCCACCACCAACGGGTCTTCCGCGTGCCGCAGCAGGGTGGACACGCGTGGTGAAGCGGTGAGCCAGCGGTCGACCCGGCGCAGGCGGTTGGGGTTGGTGGTGCCTCGGGTGGGGTTGCCTAGGGGTTTCTCTCGAGCCACTGCGCGGACAGCTCGACCTCGCGCCGCAGCAGCTTGGTGATCTGATCCGCGACGAAGCCCTCGAGCTTGCCCCCGACCAGCGGGATGCGGATCTTCACCTCCCCGGTCGCGCGCAGCACGGTCTTCCCGCCCTCGGCACCGATCTCGGTGCGGACGTTGATCTCGCCGGGCACGCCGCTCACCGTGCCCCTGGCCGTCCCGGTGTAGCCGCCACCCGAGCGGGTCCAGGTCTCCTGCCGGTCCACGGCCAGGTCCCCGCTGTGCAGGTTGCGCACGATCGACGGCAGCTTGTCGGCCGCCACGCCCTGGCGCAGCGTGAACCGCACCCCGTCGGCGGTGGGGGCGTAGTCGAGCAGCGCGGCGTTCTGCCCGCCGATCTCGGCCAGCCGCGCCCGCAGCGCGGGCTCGCTGGTCTGGGCGGCGTACACCTCGTCCACGCCCTGCGAGAACTCGGCGTGGTGCTCGATACGGGAGGCCATGACCGCAGACAGTACCGTTTGGAGCCGTGACCCGAGTCGAAACCCGGACCGCCCTGGCCGAGCACACGACCCTGCGGCTGGGCGGCCCCGCCCGCGAGTTCGTCGTCGCCGAGACCACGGAAGACCTGCTGAGCGCGGTGCGCGGGGCGCGAGGACCCGTGCTGCTGCTCGGCGGCGGCTCGAACCTGGTGATCGGCGACGCCGGGTTCGACGGCACTGTCGTGAAGATCGCGACGAGCGGCTGGCGGGTCGACGGCACCGAGGTCGAGGTGGCCGCGGGGCAGAACTGGGACGAGTTCGTGGCCGCGATGGTCGACGCGGGGCTCGGCGGGCTGGAGTGCCTGTCCGGCATCCCGGGCTCGGTGGGCGCGACGCCGATCCAGAACGTCGGCGCCTACGGCTGCGAGGTCGCGGACCTGCTGACCTCGATCGAGTGCTACGACCGGCGGGTCGGCGAGGTCCGCACGATGACCGCGGACGAGCTGGGCTTCGCCTACCGCACGAGCGTGCTCAAGGGCACCGACGCCGGGATCGTGCTGAGCGTGCGGTTCGCCCTGCGCGAGGACGGCCTGTCCGCCCCGATCCGCTACGCCGAGCTGGCGCGCAAGCTCGGCGTGGAACTCGGGGCGCGGGTGCCCGCCGCGCAGGCCCGCGAGGCCGTGCTGGAGCTGCGCCGCGGCAAGGGCATGGTGCTCGACGCCGACGACCACGACACGTGGAGCGCCGGCTCGTTCTTCACGAACCCCATCGTCGCCGAGGACGTGCTCGCCGACGTCGAGATGCCGCGCTACCCGGCCGACGGCGGCGTGAAGCTGTCCGCCGCCTGGCTCATCGAGCACGCCGGCTTCGGCAAGGGCTACGCCGGGCCCGGCGGCCGCGTGTCGCTGTCGTCGAAGCACACGCTGGCGCTGACCAACCGCGGCGGCGCGACCACCGCCGACCTGCTGGCGCTGGCCCGCGAGGTGCGGGACGGGGTCCGGGCGCGGTTCGGGGTGACCCTGCACCCGGAGCCCCTGCTGATCAACTGCTCACTCTGAGCGGTAGGAGCGCGAACCGTCGAGCTGCGCGCGCGGCTTGAGCACGATCGAGTCCAGGTTCACGTGCGACGGCCGGGTCGCGGCGAACGCGATGACCTCCGCCACGTCCTGCGCGGTCAACGGCGTCAGGCCCTGGTAGACCTTCGCGGCGCGCTCGGTGTCGCCGTCGAACCGGTTGGCCGAGAAGTCGGTCTCGACCATGCCGGGGATGATCTCCGTGAACCGCACCGGCTGGCCGAGGTGCTCCGAGCGCAGCGTGCGGTGCAGCGCCGACTGCGCGTGCTTCGCCGACGTGTAGCCGGAGCCGCCGTCGTACACCTCGTGGCCCGCGATCGACGTGACGGTGACCACGTGCCCGTCGCCGGATTCGACGAGCTTGGGCAGCAGCGCCTTGGTCATCCGCAGCGTGCCCAGCACGTTCGTCTCCCACATCCACCGCCAGTGGTCCTCGTCGGCGTCGACCACACGTTCCAGGCCCTTGGCGCCGCCCGCGTTGTTGACGAGGAGGTGGCATTCTGGGATCAGCTGGACAAAAGCGGCAACCGAGGCGGGATCCGTGACGTCCAGTTGGTGTGCGGTACCGGACAGCTCCGCGGCCACCTTCTCCAGGCGGTCGAGGCGGCGGGCACCGAGCACGACGTGGAACCCGGCTTCGGCCAGTGCGCGGGCGGTGGCTTCGCCGATGCCCGCGCTGGCCCCGGTGACGACTGCGGTTCGTTGGCTCATGCCGCCATCCTCGCAAGCGGGGGGTCCGGCTCTGGGAGTGCGGGAGGTTGTGCGAAGTGGTGGACAGGCGTGCGGTGGTCAAGGCGGCACTGGCGGCGAGCGCTGCGGCGTTCGCCGCGGCGTGCAGCGGGGGCTCCGGCGGCGGGAGGAACACCGACGGCGGCGGGCGGGCGAGCGAGGCCGCGCCCGTGGCGAAGCTCACGGCGGAACCGGCGGCCGACGCCAAGGAAGTGCCCGTCCGGCAGCCGGTCACGGTCCGCGTCACCGGCGGCTCGCTGACCGAGGTCGCGCTCACCAACGCCGACGGCAAGGCGGTCGCGGGGTCCTTCAACCCCGACCGCACGGTGTGGACCAGCAGCGAGGTACTGGGTTACGGCAAGACCTACCGCTACGCGGCGAAGGCGACCGGGAGCGACGGCAAGACCGCCGAGCTCTCGGGCGGCTTCACCACGATCAACCCGGCGCAGCAGATCCGGGTCACCGTGAACCCCACCGACAACGCCGAGGTCGGCGTCGCGATGCCGGTGAGCGTGAAGTTCAGCGGTGACGTGACGAACAAGGCCGAGGTCGAGAAGGCGCTCAAGATCCGGACGAGCAAGGACGTCGAGGGCTCGTGGGGCTGGCTGTCCGACCGGCAGGTCGACTTCCGGCCGAACGAGTACTGGCCCCCGAACACGCAGGTCACCGTGGCGGCGGAGCTGTACGGCATGGACCTCGGCGGCGGCCGGTACGCGCGCGCCGACGTGACGACGGAGTTCAGGATCGGGCGCAACCAGGTCGTGAAGATCCACACCCCCGACCACGTGATGAACGTCTACCGCAACGGGGCCAAGGTCAAGAGCTACCCGTGCAGCAACGGGCTCGACTCGGACGTGAACCTCAACACGCCCAACGGCACGTTCATCATCATGACCAAGGAACCGTCGGCGATCTTCGACAACGCCCGCTACGGCTACACCAACGTCAACAAGAAATGGGCGTGCCGGATCTCCAACCACGGCGAGTTCATCCACGAGAACCAGGACAACGCGGCCAACATCGGCAGGCGGAACACCTCGCACGGCTGCGTCAACCTGCTGGAGGCCGACGCGAAGGACTACTTCGACTCGGCGCTGATCGGCGACCCCGTGGAGATCACCGGCTCCCGGCTCGCGGGCCCCGTCACCTCGGACGTCATGGACTGGCTGGTGTCCTGGCCGGCCTGGCGGGCGAAGTCCGCGCTGTAGCCGCGTTGCCCGTTGGGGAAGATGGCGGGGGCATGCCGTGTTGCGTCCAGGGGCGGCCTCCGCCCCGTGGCGGACAGCAGGACACAACGGGAGTGAACCAGGGTGACGATCTCGCTGCGCGGGTCTCGGCGGAACTCGGCGATCTGGCCGCGCAGGGTCGCGGTGCTGTCGGTGCACACGTCGCCGTTGGAGCAACCGGGCACGGGCGACGCGGGCGGGATGAACGTATACATCACGCATACAGCCGTTGAAATGGCCAATCGCGGCATTTCGGTCGAGGTGTTCACGCGGGCCACGTCGTCGGACCAGCCGCCGGCCGCGGAGCTGGCGCCCGGCGTGCTGGTGCGGCACATCCCCGCGGGCCCGTTCGAACCGCTGGGCCGTGACGAGCTGCCGGCGCAGCTGTGCGCGTTCACGTCCGGTGTGCTGCGGGCCGAGGCGTTCCACGAGCCCGGCTACTACGACGTGATCCACTCGCACTACTGGTTGTCCGGGCAGGTCGGCTGGCTCGCGCGGGACCGCTGGGGCGTACCGCTCGTACACACCGCGCACACGCTCGCGAAGGTCAAGAACGCCGCGCTCGCCGAGGGCGACAAGCCGGAGCCGCGGACGCGCGTGTTCGGCGAGGAGCAGGTGGTCGCCGAGGCGGACTGCCTAGTGGCGAACACGCCCGTCGAGGCGCGCCAGCTGGTCAGCCTGTACGACGCCGATCCGCACTCCGTGCACATCGTGGCGCCCGGGGTGGACCTGGAGCGCTTCACGCCGGGCTCGCGGGACGCGGCGAGGGACCGCTTCGGCTTGCCGCGCGACGCCGTGGTGCTCGCGTTCGCAGGTCGTATACAACCGCTGAAAGCGCCGGACGTGCTGTTGCACGCGGCCGCGCACCTGCTCCAGCGCCGGCCGGGGCTGCGGGACCGGCTGGTCGTGCTGGTCGTCGGCGGTCCGTCGGGGACGGGTCTGGAACAGCCGCAGGCGCTGCGGGAACTGGCCGTGGCGCTGGGTATCGAGGGGCAGACGCGGTTCCTGCCGCCGCAGCCGGGGGAGCGGCTGGCCGAGGTTTACCGCGCGGCGGACGTGGTAGCTGTGCCCAGTTACAACGAGTCGTTCGGCCTGGTGGCGCTGGAGGCGCAGGCGTGCGGCACCCCGGTGGTCGCCGCGGAGGTCGGCGGGTTGCCGGTGGCCGTGGCACACGGGGTTTCGGGGCTGCTGGTGCCGTCGCACGCGGCGCAGGACTGGGCGGCCGCGCTCGCGAGCGTCGCGCTGCGGCCGGACCGGCGGGCCGAGCTGGGCGCGAACGCCGTGCAGCACGCGCGGCGGTTCTCGTGGCAGCGCACCACGGACGCGCTGCTGGACACCTACGCCGCGGCGGCACACTCGTTCCGGAACGCGGTACGTGCGGAGGTTGCGGTTTGAACATCGACGAGGTGATCCGGTCCACGCTGGACAAGGCGGACCTGCGCTACGACCGGAAGGGCGAGGGCCGGTACTTCGTGACGCTGCCGGGCACGAAGAAGCTGCAGACGAACTGCTGGCTGCTGGTGCGTGAGCACGCGTTCGCGATCGAGGCGTTCGTGTGCCGCCGCCCCGACGAGGAGCACGAGGCGGTGTACCGCTTCCTGCTGCGCCGCAACGCGAAGCTCTACGGCGTGCACTACACGGTCGACGCGCTCGGCGACATCTACCTCGTCGGCAGGCTGGGCCTGAGCACCGTGACGGAGGAGGAGCTGGACAAGCTCCTCGGCCAGGTGCTGGAGGCCGCCGACAACGACTTCAACACCATCCTGGAACTGGGCTTCGCCACCAGCATCAAACGCGAGTGGAACTGGCGGGTCTCCCGGGGCGAGTCCCTGGCCAACCTCCAAGCCTTCAAACACCTGGTAGAACCCGAAACCCCCCACGAACCCGGCACCCTCACCCAGTAACCACGACGAGACCACGGCGACTGGCGACATACGCACTCGAGCCGACCACCGCGATGGGGGTCCAGGGGGCTCGCCCCTGGCGGGGGTCTGGGGGTTCGACCCCCAGAAAGCAATGAGGAACCGCCTCCCGCAGGCGAGCGCGCCAGCGCGAGCATGCAAGGGGGAGGCGGGACGGCTCGAGGGAGGGGGAGTCGCGAACTCGAGCCGCCCCGCTGAACGCTCCCGCCGCTGTGGACCCGGTGGCGAGGGGGAGTGCCAACGGGGCCGGCGGGGCCGCAGCTCGGCAGGGGGGAGACGAGCTGCGGTCGCTTCCCGCCGCCGCTGGGGAGTGCGTGGAATCCAGCGGTGCGGGACGTAAGTCAACTTGTCAGATATCCACCAGTAATCACAAGACTACTGGATACTCCATTCGAGTGAAATTTATAACGGCTGTTAACGCAACGCAGCAAGTGTCACTTTCCGCGCTGGCCGTTCGAGCCCGTTCCCGCTCCCGGGCGATCGCGTTACCGAGCAGTAACGCACTGTGCGTAGACCCTGGTCCATCACGGGGAGGTTCGGGCCGCGGTTAGATTCGACGCATGGCCGAACTTGGAACGTTGGTGCTCCTCCGCCACGGGCAGAGCACCTGGAACGCGGAGAACCTGTTCACCGGCTGGGTCGACGTGCCCCTGTCCGAGCAGGGGCAGGAGGAGGCCCGCAAGGGCGGGCAGCTGCTCGCCGAGACCGGGCTGCTGCCGGACGTCGTGCACACGTCGCTCCTGCGCCGCGCCATCTCGACCGCGAACATCGCGCTCGACGTGGCCGACCGGCACTGGATCGACGTGCGGCGCAGCTGGCGGCTCAACGAGCGGCACTACGGCGCGCTGCAGGGCAAGAACAAGAAGCAGGTGCGTGACGAGTTCGGCGAGGAGCAGTTCATGCTGTGGCGCCGTTCGTACGACGTGCCGCCGCCGCCCATCGAGCGCGGCAGCGAGTTCAGCCAGGACACCGACCCGCGCTACGCCGACGATGCGCCGCTCACCGAGTGCCTGAAGGACGTCGTGGCGCGGCTGCTGCCGTACTGGGAGTCGGCCATCGTGCCGGACCTGCGCGCCGGGAAGACCGTGCTGGTCGCCGCGCACGGCAACTCACTGCGGGCGCTGGTCAAGCACCTCGACGGCATCTCCGACGAGGCCATCGCCGGGCTCAACATCCCCACCGGGATCCCGCTGCGCTACGACCTGACCGAGGACCTCAAGCCGGTCACCGCGGGCGGCACGTACCTGGACCCTGAGGCGGCCAAGGAAGCCGCCGCGGCCGTCGCCGCGCAGGGCCGCTGATCCTCGTCCGAGCGCGGGAGCCCAGCGGGCTCCCGCGCTCAGACGAGCCCGAAGTCGCGTGCCCGCACCCCGGCCTGGAAGCGGGACTCCGCGCCCAGCACGGCCATCAGCTCCGCGACGCGGCGCCGGTAGGTGCGCAGGCCGAGCCCGAGCGTCTTGGCTGCCGTCTCGTCCTTGCAGCCGGACGCGAGCATGTCGAGTATCCGCGGCGCGAGCGGCCGCACCTCGGCGAACCGCGCCTCGAACACGGCGAGGTCCGTCGCCGAGCGCCAGGCCGCGTCGAACAGCGACGTCACCCCGCGCACCACGTCGGGACGGGTGACGACGCTGTAGCTGCGCTCGCCGCTCGACCGGTCCCCGGCGAGGATCGCCGCCCGCTCCCCGAAGATCAACGTCTCGCTGATCTCCGACGGGGTGATCCGCACCTGCGCGCCCATCCGGGCGAGCTCCCGCACGTGCCGCGCCTGCACCGGGTCCAGCAGCACGGCGGGCCGGTACAGCTTGCGGACCGGGAAGTCCACCGGCGTCGGCCGGCTCACCTGCCGGGCCACCGCCCACGCGTACAGGTCGTGTGCGGCGCAGGCGACGGGCTCACCCGCCGTGAACAGGTGCGCCGCGCGCTCGAACAGCTCGGCCTCGCCGAACACCACCGAGACATCCACCCCTCCAGTGTGGCAGGAAAGTGCCAACCGGAGGCGTCGCTCGCGCCCGCGAAGCACGCTCGGAGCATGAGCACTGGAACCACCACCGCCGACGTGGCGGGCACCTGGACCCTCGGCGACCGCACCGTCAACCGCCTGGGCTTCGGCTCGATGCGGCTGCCCGGGACACCCGACGCCCCCGGCGACCACGACCGCGCCGTCGCGGTGCTGCGCCGCGCCGTCGAACTCGGCGTGAACCACATCGACACCGCCGCCTTCTACTTCACCTCGGTCCTGTCGTCGAACGACCTGATCAGGGAGGCGCTGCACCCCTACCCCGGGGAGCTGGTGATCACCACCAAGGTCGGCCCAGGGCGGCACCCGTGGGGCGAGTTCTACTACGCCCGGCCGGACCAGCTGCGCGGGCAGGTCGAGGAGAACCTGCGCCAGCTGGGCAGGGACCACCTCGACGTGGCGAACCTGCGCCTCGGGGACACCCTCGACCGCGGCAGCGGCTCGCTCGCCGAGCACTTCGGCGCGCTGGCCGAACTGCGGGAGGCCGGCCTGGTCCGGCACCTCGGGATCTCGAACGTCACCGCCGCGCACCTGGCGGAGGCCCAGCAGATCGCCCCCGTCGTGTGCGTGCAGAACATGTACGGCCTGTCCACCAGGCGCGAAGACGACGAACTCGTGCGGCTGTGCGGCGAACAGGGCGTCGCGTTCGTGCCGTTCTTCGCGATCCACTCCGGACAGGAGGACCCGGAGGTCGAGGCCGTCGCCAAGGCCCACGACGCGACGCCCGCACAGGTCCGGCTCGCCTGGACGCTGCACCAGGGCCCGCACGTGCTCGCGATCCCCGGCACGAGCGACCCGGCGCACCTCGAGCAGAACCTGGCGGCCGGAGCGCTGCGACTGTCCGAAGAGGAACTGCGCCGGATCGACCCGATCCGGTGAATCACGGCCGGGCGGCGGTCCCGTGAACAGGGCCTGAACCAGCGGCCAACAGTTTCCGTGGAGGTGTCACAGGCGTCACGACAAGGCCGTCAAGGCTAGGTCAAATGGTCAGCTTCGTGCTTACGATTCAGCCGTGAGCGTGAGTGCCGCACTCGCCCTGGCCGTCGGCTGCCTGCTGGTCGGCGGGCTCGCTGGTTCCCTGGTCAGCCGGTCCCGCCGGCGCCGGGCCGACCGCCGGCCGGCTGGTCCCACCGTCGCCGAGCTGCTGTTGCGGCTCGTGCGTTCCTCCCACAACGGTGTCGTGGTGCTGAACCGCTTCGGCGACATGGTGCTGCACAACGACCGTGCGGAGACGCTCGGGCTCATCCGCGACAACCGCGCCGACGCCCGCGCCCGCAAGGCCGCCGAGCAGGTGGTCGAGACCGACGAGCCGGTCGAGGTCGACCTGTCGCCGCTGGAGGCGCGGGGCCGCCAGCCCGAGGCCGTCGTCGGGCACGTCCGCCCGCTCGGCGACGGCTTCACCGTGATCGAGGCGGTGGACCACTCCGAGGCCGCGCGCCTGGAGGCGGTCCGCCGCGACTTCGTGGCCAACGTCAGCCACGAGCTCAAGACCCCGGTCGGGGCGATCGCCCTGCTCGCCGAGGCCGTCCTCGACGCCGCCGAGGACGTCGAGGAGGTGCGCCGCTTCGGCGGCAAGATCCTGCACGAGTCGACCCGGCTGGGGCGCCTGGTCACCGAGCTGATCGCGCTGTCCCGGCTGCAAGGCGCCGAGCGGCTGCCCGACCTGAACGTGGTCGAGGTGGACGCCGTCGTCCGCGAGGCGCTGGGCCGCACGAAGCTCTCCGCCGAGTCCGCCGACATCGAGGTGACCGCCGACCCGGACAGCGACCTGCTCATCGAGGGCGACCGCACCCTGCTCGTCACCGCGCTGTCCAACCTGCTGGAGAACGCCGTCGCGTACTCGCCGCCGGGCAGCCCCGTCTCGGTGAGCAGGCGGCTGGTGGACGGCATGGTCGAGATCGCGGTCACCGACCGCGGCATCGGCATCGCCGAGGAGGACCAGCAGCGCGTCTTCGAGCGCTTCTACCGCGCCGACAAGGCGCGTTCGCGCGCCACCGGCGGCACGGGGCTGGGGCTCGCGATCGTCAAGCACGTCGCCGCCAACCACGGTGGCGAGGTCAAGCTGTGGAGCATGCCGGGCACGGGGTCGACCTTCACCCTGCGGCTGCCGGCGTACCAGGGCGCGGCACCGAACGGCGCCGCGGCCGACAAGACCCCCGACCGGGTACCCCGGCTCGTGGGGACCAGTCAGGAACAGGGAGGAAAGCAGTGACGAGGGTGCTCATCGTCGAGGACGAGGAGTCGTTCGCCGACCCGTTGGCCTTCCTGCTGCGCAAGGAGGGCTTCACCGCCGCGGTGGCCACCACCGGCCAGCAGGCGCTGGAGGAGTTCGACCGCAACGGCGCCGACATCGTGCTGCTGGACCTCATGCTGCCCGGCATGAGCGGCACGGACGTGTGCAAGCAGCTGCGGCAGCGTTCCGCCGTGCCGGTGATCATGGTGACCGCGCGGGACAGCGAGATCGACAAGGTCGTCGGCCTGGAACTGGGCGCCGACGACTACGTGACCAAGCCCTACTCCGCGCGCGAGCTGATCGCCCGCGTGCGTGCCGTGCTGCGGCGCGGCGGCGAGAACGGCGGCGAGGGCGAGCTGGCGCCGCCGGTGCTCGCGGCCGGCCCGGTGCGGATGGACGTCGAGCGGCACGTCGTGACCGTCGACGGCAGCGAGGTCTCGCTGCCGCTGAAGGAGTTCGACCTGCTGGAGTACCTGCTGCGCAACGTCGGCAGGGTGCTCACCCGCGGCCAGCTGATCGACCGGGTGTGGGGCGCGGACTACGTGGGCGACACGAAGACGCTGGACGTGCACGTCAAGCGGCTGCGGTCGAAGATCGAGCCCGACCCCGGCTCCCCGCGGCACCTCGTGACGGTGCGCGGTCTTGGTTACAAGTTCGAGACTTAAGCCGCCTTCCGGGTACGGTAGGGCTTTGTGCGCCTAGGGGTACTCGACGTCGGGTCCAACACCGTGCATCTGCTGGTGGTGGACGCCCATCGTGGTGCCCACCCGACGCCCATGCACTCCGAGAAGATCGTGCTGCGCCTCGCCGAGCAGATCACCAAGCACGGCGAGCTGAGCAAGGCCGGTGCGCAGGGCCTGGTCGACGCGGTCGCCACCGCGAAGAAGTCGGCCACCGAGCTGGGCTGCGAGGAGGTCATGGCGTTCGCGACGTCGGCGGTGCGCGAGGCGACGAACTCGGCCAAGGTGCTGCGCAAGGTCCGGGACGAGACCGGCATCGAGCTGAGAGCGCTTTCCGGGCCGGACGAGGCGCGGATGACGTTCCTCGCGGTGCGCCGGTGGTTCGGCTGGTCCGCCGGGCGGCTGCTGGTGCTGGACATCGGTGGCGGCTCGCTCGAGGTCGCGATGGGCATCGACGAGGAACCCGAGCTCGCGGAGTCGCTGCCGCTGGGCGCCGGGCGCATCACCCGCACCCGGTTCGAGCACGACCCGCCCAGCCGGTCGGAGCTCGTGGCCACGTCCGCGTGGCTCGACGAGCAGCTCGCGCCGCTGGCGGGGAAGGTGGCCGCGCTCGGCGCGCCCGACCGGGTGGTGGCCACGTCGAAGACGTTCCGTTCGCTGGCCAGGCTGGCGGGGGCGGCGCCCTCCGCCGCGGGCCCGCGGGTACGCCGTACCCTGTCCGACACCGCACTGCGGCAGCTGATCGCCTTCGTCTCCCGGATGACGGCGGCCGACCTGGCCGAGCTGGAGGGGGTCAGCGCGAGCAGGTCGCACCAGCTCGTGGCCGGCGCGCTGGTGGCGCAGGCCGCGATGCGGGCGCTGTCGGTGCACGAACTGGAGATCTGCCCGTGGGCTCTGCGAGAGGGGCTGATCCTGCGGCGACTGGACCGCTCGAACGGTGCGGACGACACTGCACCGGAGGCGTGGCGCAGTTCGTCGCGCGAACGGACCGGTGACAGCACGCCCGGTGGACGGGAGTGACGCGGTGAGGGCACGGTGGAAAGGTGGAAGGGATGCGTGAGGCGGTGCTGCACGTGTGCCGTGCCCGGACCCGGGCTCGCAGGCTACGCGACGACCAACGTGCGGTGGGGGTGAAACGCTGATGAGTCGGGAAAGCGGTCAGGACCGTTCGCAGAAGACGGTCGCCGAGCTGCTCGCCCTGCACGGCGGGAACGTCGAAGGCCGTCGTCGGCACCGGCGGGCCGCCGACGAGGAGGAAGAGCAGCAGCCCGGCGGTGCCGCGCCGAACGGCACCGACGCGCCCCGGCGCGCGCGTGGTGCCACGGACACCGGCCCGCAGGCGATCATCGAACGCGTCCGCGGGGACAACCCGCTGCCGCCGAACGGCCGCCGCAACGGCGGCAGGCGCGCCCTGCCCGACGACGAGCAGCCCGCTCCGCAGGACTCCGGCCTGTTCCGTCCCCAGGAGCCCGTCCCGCCCAGGGCACCGCAGGACGCGGGCCCGGCCCGGGCTCCGGAAGCCGCCCCGCTGAGGCCGCAGGACAACGGCTCGCTCCGCCCGCCGGACGCCCCGCCGCTGCGTCCCCAGGAGACCGGCGCGCCTCGGCGCCCCCAGGACTCCGCCGCGCTGCCCCGTCCCCAGGAGGGTTCGCTGCGGCCGCCGGACGCGGGTTCGCTCCGTCCGCAGGACGGCTCGTTGCGGCCCCCGGACGCCGGTCCGCTCCGTCCGCAGGACAACGGGTCGTTGAGGCCCCCGGACGCCCCGCCGCTGCGCCCGCAGGACTCCGCGACGCTGCCGCGGCCCAACGGCGCCCCGCCTTCGGGCGCGTTCCCCCGCCCGAACGGCCCCGTCAACGGCGCGGTCCCGCCCGCTTCGGGTGCCTTCCCGCAGCCGGGCGCCGGGCAGCCGGAGTCCGGCGCGTTCCCCCGGCCCCCGCAGGAGTCGGGCACCTTCGGTCGTCCGGACCCGACCCCGCCCCCGCGGAACGTCCCGCCCGAGTCGGGTGCGTTCCCGAGGCCCTCCGGTGGTCCCGACTCGATGCCGGGCCGCCGGCCGCGCCTGCCTCAGCGGCCGCCGCAGGAGTCCGGCGCGCTGCCCCTGCCGGAGCAGGATGAGCCGAGGGCTGCCCGCGCCGCCGAGGAGACCAGGCAGGTGCAGCCGCTGCGCCGCCCGCCCGCGGGCGCGCCCGGCAGCGCGTTCGCCGCGCGGCTCGACGGTCTCGACGCCCCGGCGCCCGAGGACACCCCCGATCCCGGGCCGCCGCCCAGCGGCGCGTTCCCGGTGCCCCCGCGCCGTCCGCGCCGGGCCCCCGCCCGGCCGCCGGCCGAGCCGGAACCGCACACCGAGCAGTTCCAGGCCGTCAACGGCAGCGAGCCGCCCGAGGCGGTCGTCCCGCCGGACGCCCCGCCCGCGGGGTTGTCGCGCTGGCGCCGCCAGCGTGAGCAGGTGAGCTCGGAGGACACCGAGGTGGGCGTGATGCCCGCCGTGCGCGAGGAGCAGGTGCCCGACGAGCACCTCGAAGCCACCGGCTTCCACGACCCCTTCGCGGAGGACGACGAAGAGGTCGACGAGTTCGGGGAGTTCGGCGAGGCCGAACCGGAGCGCCGCGGCGGCTACGACTACGAGCCCGACGAGGCCGGGCACGCCGAGGACGAGGACTACGCGGAGGAGGCGGAGCCGGAACGCCCCGCCTCCCCGGCGAAGCAGTGGCTGTCGATGGCGGTCCAGCTCGCGCTGGGCGTGATCGGCGGTGCCGCGGTGTGGCTGGGCTTCAACTGGCTGTGGGGCCAGCTGCCCGCCGCCGCGCTCGTCGTCGCGCTCGTGGTGATCGTCGGCCTGGTGTGGATCGTGCGGAAGATCCGCCGCGCGGACGACATCCAGACGATGGTCCTCGCGGTGCTGGTCGGCCTCGTGGTCACGGTCTCGCCCGCGGCACTCCTGCTGCTGTCACGGTGATCCCGGTCGGGCTGTCCACCGCGTCGGTGTGGCCGCTCCGTGCCGGCACCGCGTTCGAGCTGGCCGCGGACCTCGGCTACGACGGGGTCGAGGTCATGGTGTGGGTGGATCCGGTGAGCCAGCACGTGCCCGAGCTGCGCCGCTGGTCGCGGCGCACGGGCGTGCCGGTGCTGTCCGTGCACTCGCCGTCGCTGCTGATCACGCAGCGCGTGTGGTCACCGGATCCGGTGGTCCGGCTGCGGCGCAGTGTCGAGGCCGCGCTCGACCTGGAGGCCAGGACGGTCGTGGTGCACCCGCCGTTCCGCTGGCAGCGCCGCTACGGTGACGCGTTCGAGGACCTGATCGCCGAGCTGGAGGACGAAAGCGGCATCGAGATCGCCGTCGAGAACATGTTCAAGGTGCGCCCGCCCGGCGGCCGCAAGGACACGCGGATGTCGGCGTTCCGGCCCTCGATCGACCCGACCGACGTGGGCTACCGGCACTACACCCTCGACCTGTCGCACTCGGCCGCCGCTCAAATGGACGCACTCGCGCTGGCCGAGCGGATGGGCGAGGGGCTGACCCACGTGCACCTCGCCGACGGCACGGGGGTGCCGAAGGACGAGCACCTCGTGCCCGGCCGCGGCGGTCAGCCGTGCGCGGAGCTGCTCGAAAAGCTCGCCGCGAGCGACTTCGGCGGGCAGGTCGTGCTCGAAGTGAACACGCGCCGCGCGCCGAGCTCCGCGCACCGGATGAAAGACCTGGCGGAGGCGTTGTTGTTCGCGCGGTTCCACCTGGGTGCGTGACGACGGTACAAGATCAACTTCACTCGGTTGCCGCGTTCCGGAGCATGGGCTTCCGATATGTGAACACGTAAAGTTTCCAGCGTGAACCCGTTCCGCTCGCTGATCCTCGCCGCCGCAGGCAGCGACACGGTCCACCGTGTCGTGACCGCAGCCCCAGCCACGAGAGGTGTCGTCGACAGGTTCATCGCCGGTGAGACAGTCGGCGACGCCGTCGCGGCGACGACCGCGCTCGCGGAGGACGGCCTGTACGTGACGCTGGACTATCTCGGAGAGCGCACCGGGGACGCGCGGCAGGCGGAGCAGGTGGTGCAGACGTACCTCGGCCTGCTCGACCGCCTGCACGGCGAGGGGCTCACGGTGCGGGCGGAGGTGAGCCTCAAGCTGTCCGCGGTCGGGCTGCGGTTCGACGAGAAGCTGGCGCTGGACAACGCGTGGCGCGTCTGCGCCGCGGCCGAGCAGTGCGCCACCACCGTCACGCTGGACATGGAGGAGCACGACACCGTCGACGCCACCTTGCGGGTGCTGGCGGAGCTGCGGCACACGTGGCCCTGGGTGGGTGCGGTGCTGCAGTCGTACCTGAAGCGCACGGAGGCCGACGCCGCCGCCCTCGCGCAGGCGGATTCGCGGGTGCGGCTGTGCAAGGGGGCGTACGCGGCGAGCCCGGATGTCGCCCACAAGAGGGACCACGACGTCGATCTGAGTTACGTCCGGGCGGCGAACGTCCTGCTGGCCGGGGATGGTTACCCCATGTTCGCCACGCACGACCCCCGGTTACTGCCCCTGCTGCGGGAGCGCGTGCGCTTCCACGGCCGCAAGCAGGGCACGTACGAGTACCAGATGCTCTACGGCGTCCGGCCCGACGAGCAGCGGCGGCTCGCCGCCGAAGGCGAGACGGTGCGCGTGTACGTGCCGTTCGGGGAGAACTCGTACGCGTACCTGATGCGCAGGCTGGCCGAACGGCCGGCGAACCTGGCCTTCTTCCTCCGCTCCCTGGCCAGCCGTTCGTGAGCACGGTGGAGGCCCAGGACCCCGCGTCCTTCGAGGTGGCATGCGCGGTGAGGTCCCTGGGAGACGGCACGCTGACCGCGGACCTTCGCCCTGAGTGGTCGATCGGTCACCACCCGCACGGGGGATTTCTGCTGTCCCTCCTCGCGAAGGCCGCCGTCGCGGTGCTCGCCGAGCGGGGCGAGCCGACGGCGGAGCCGCTCGTCGTGAGCGCGGAGTTCCTGCGCCCGCCCGCGATCGGGCCCGTGCTGCTGCGCACGGACCTGCGGAAGGTGGGCCGCCGCGCCACGGTCGTCGCGGTGCGGCTGGAGCAGCGGGGGCGCAGCTGCGTCGAGGCGACGGTGACCGCGGGCCGGTTGCCGATCCGTCGTCCGGAGTGGACGGACCTGGCCCCGATGCCCGCCGAACCGCCGCCGCGGGCGATCCCGCTCGGCGGCGACACCGCGGAGGGCGCCTTCAACCTCGCGAAGGGCTGCGACGTGCGGCTCGACCCCGCGACGGCCGGCTACCTCACCGGCCGCACGGGTGAACCGCCGCGGCTGCGGCTGTGGGTGCGGCCGCGGCACGGCGTGCCGGACCCGTACTTCGTGCTGCTGGCGGGGGACGTGAACCCGCCGGTGGTGTTCAACCTCGGCCGCACCGGCTGGGCGCCGACCGTGCAGCTGACCGCGCTCGTGCGCGCCCGGCCCGCGTCGGGCTGGCTGCGCGTGCAGGTGGAGTCCCGCTCGGTGCACGAGGCGTGGTTCGACTCGGACGCCACGGTCATCGACTCGGCGGGACGGCTCGTGTGCCAGGCCCGGCAGTTGGCGTTGTCACCTTCGCCTTAGTCTCGGGGTATGACGACGATCGCGGTGCTGGGTGCGGGCAAGATCGGTGAAGCGCTGCTGGCGGGGCTGCTGAAGGGCGGCCGCAGCGCGGACGAGCTGCTGTTCACCGAGCGGCATCCGGAGCAGGCGGCCAGGATCACCGACCGGTACGGCATCGCGGGTGTCGAGGTCGAGGAGGCGGCGAAGCGGGCCGACGTCCTCGTCGTCGCGGTGAAGCCCCAGGACATCGATCCCGTGCTGACCGCGCTGGCGCCCGCCGTCGGCCCCGGGACGCTGGTCGTTTCGCTGTGCGCGGGGCTGCCGACGTCGCTGTACGAGCGCAGGCTGCCCGACGGCGTGCCGGTGGTGCGGGTCATGCCGAACACGCCGATGGTGGTCGGCGAGGCGATGAGCGCGATCTCGCCCGGCACGCACGCGACGGCCGGGCACGTGGCGCTGGTGAAGGAGCTGCTGTCGTCGGTCGGTCAGGTCATCGAGGTGCCCGAGTCGCAGCAGGACGCCGTGACCGCGCTGTCCGGTTCCGGGCCGGCGTACTTCTTCTACCTGGTCGAGGCCATGATCGACGCCGGCATCCTGCTGGGCCTGCCGCGCGCGGTCGCCGAGAAGCTGATCGTCCAGTCGGCCGTCGGGGCGGCGAAGATGCTGGCGCAGAGCACCGAGCACCCGGTGATCCTGCGGGAGGCCGTCACGTCCCCGGCGGGCACGACCATCAACGCCATCCGCGAACTGGAGAAGCACGGCGTCCGCGCGGCGATGCTGGACGCCATCGAGGCGGCGCGGGACCGGTCGGTCGAACTCGGTAAGTGACGCTGCGTCAACAAGCGCGTCACACCGCGCTGCGCCGAACGGTGCCGGAAGTGGATCTCGGAGGCTCGGAAGTAGCCACGATCCGCAGGTGAACGCGCCCGGTTGGACCAATTACCCCGGCAGACGTCGCACTGGTCCCATCAGTCCCGCTACCCTCATGGGTAAAGCACGTGCGTGTCGAACCGCCGGTGGGGAAGCCGAGCGGCACGACGCGTGTCGAAGGGCACGGTGACGTATGCCGTCGAACAAGAAGGACGTGCCCGCTGTCGGGCAGGTCCAGTTCCTGACGGTCGCCGAGGTGGCCTCGCTGATGCGGGTCTCCAAGATGACCGTCTACCGCCTCGTGCACTCGGGCGAGCTGCCGGCCGTGAGGGTCGGCAAGTCGTTCCGCGTGCCCGAGAAAGCAGTGCACCAATACCTGGAAGGCGCCTATTACGACGTCGGCTAGGTGGGGGGCTGCGCTTGTGTCCAGAGCCCACGGGTAATCTGGGAGACCGCTCGCGCCTGTGCGCTCCAACCGATGGACGCTGCGCCGGGCAGCGTCGGATCGACGGGAAACGTGAAGGAGCACCTGTGGGCTCGGTGATCAAGAAGCGCCGCAAGCGCATGTCCAAGAAGAAGCACCGCAAGCTGCTGCGCCGCACGCGGATGCAGCGTCGCAAGCAGGGTAAGTGACACCCCGCTGACGCTTCTTCGACGCGACCCGTCCGGACACCCGGGCGGGTCGCGTCCGTTTGGGTGGCGGCGGTGACCGGGCGTGGACCGGGGCTTTCTGGCCCCTGACGCCGTTCGGGGCGCGCGGTAGCATCGCCACCGCCGCCGGAACTCCAGCCCTGTGACCAGGGGGTGCCATGCCGTCCGAAGTCGTGCTCGTCACCGGGGTCGGAGGTGAACTCGGGAGCCGCCTGCTCGCCAGGCTCGGCGCCAGCCCCGCGTTCGCCCGGGTCCTCGGGGTGGACACGACGCCGCCGCGCCCGCACGTGCTGCGGCGGCTGGGGCGTGCCGAGTTCGTCCGTGCCGACATCCGCAACCCGCTGATCGCCAAGATCATCTCCGACGCGCGGGTCGGCACCGTCGTGCACGCCGCGACGACGTGCCACCCCGCCGGGCCCGCCCGCCGCGGCGCGCTCAAGGAGGTCAACGTCATCGGCACGATGCGGTTGCTCGCCGCGTGCCAGCGTTCGGCGTCCGTGCGCAAGCTCGTCGTCAAGTCCACCACCGCGGTCTACGGCGCCGACGCGAGCTCGCCCGCCGTCTTCACCGAGGACTCCGAGCTGATCCCGGCGTCCTCGACGGGCTACGCGAAGGACGCCATCGAGATGGAGGGCTACGTGCGGGGGCTCGCCCGCCGCAGGCCCGACCTGACGATCACGACGCTGCGGTTCGCGAACATCATCGGCCCGGACGTGGACACGGTGCTGGCCCGGTACTTCGCGTTGCCCGTGGTGCCGAGCGTGCTCGGCTACGACGCCCGGCTGCAGCTGCTGCACGCCTCGGACGCGCTCACCGTGCTGGAGCTGGCGACGCTCGAGGACCGGCCGGGGGGTGTTCAACGTCGCGGCGGACGGGGTACTCACCCTCGGGCAGGCCCTGCGCAGGGCGGGCAGGGTCGAACTGCCGGTGCCGCGGCCGCTGCTCCCCTCGGTGGCCAAGGTGCTGCGGGGCGCCCGCGTGGTCGACTTCTCGACCGACCAGGTGCGGCTGCTGAACTACGGCCGCGTCGTGGACACCACGCGGCTGAAGCGGACCTTCGGGTACCGCCCGCGGTGGACGACGGCCGCGGCGTTCGAAGACTACGTGCGCGGCCGCGGGCTGCGCCCCGTCGTCCCCGGCGAGCACCTGGCGGCGCTGGCCGACCGGGTCGTGGCCGCAGCGGCGACCGGTCAGGCGAGATGATCCCGGACAGAACCTGGAGCGGGCAGTGACGACGAGCACGGAAGCACAGGTCATCCCCCTGCGGCGGCCCCGGCAGGCCGACGCCCCCGTCCCGCCCGAGCCGGCGCCGGCGCCGGTCGACGAACGGCCCGACGCGGTCACGCGGGTGCTGAAGTTCCTGCGGAACCGCCTCACGGGCGAGTACGAGGTGGACGAGTTCGGGTTCGACCGCGAACTCACCGAAACCCTGCTGCTCCCGCCGTTGCGGCTGCTGTACGAGAAGTGGTTCCGCGTGAGCGCGCACGGCATCGACAACGTGCCGAAGGAGGGCGGCGCGCTGATCGTGTGCAACCACTCCGGCACGGTGCCGCTCGACGCGGTGATGACGGCCGTCGCGGTGCACGACGAGCACCCCGCGCACCGGCACCTGCGCATGCTGGGTGCCGACCTGGTGTTCCGCACCCCGCTGCTGGGCGAGCTGGCGCGCAAGTCGGGGCAAACGCTCGCGTGCCACCCGGACGCCGAGCGGCTGCTGCGGTCCGGCGAGCTGGTCGGGGTGTGGCCGGAGGGCTTCAAGGGCATCGGGAAACCGTTCTCGGCTCGGTACAAGCTGCAGCGCTTCGGGCGGGGCGGCTTCGTGTCCGCGGCCTTGCGCACCGGGGTGCCGATCGTGCCGTGCGCGATCGTCGGCGCCGAGGAGATCTACCCGAAGATCGGCGACCTCAAGCCGCTGGCGCGGTTGCTGGGGCTGCCGTACTTCCCGGTCACGCCGTTCTTCCCGCTGCTGGGGCCGCTCGGTGCGCTCCCGCTGCCGACGAAGTGGACGATCGAGTTCGGCGAGCCGATCCACACCGACCACATCCCCGCCGAGGACCACGACGACCCGATGCTGGTGTTCAGCCTGACCGACCAGGTGCGCGAGTCGATCCAGCAGACCCTCTACGCCCGGCTGGACCAGCGGGAAAGCGTTTTCAAGGGCTGACGCTCACCTGCCGTCGGCGAGACGCTGGATGGTGGTGGCGAGCCAGGACCGGAGCTCGGCGGGGTCGCCGAGTTCGGCGCGCAACACCCGGCGGCGCGTGGAGACGCCGAGGACGAACGCGTCGATCGCCGCTGCGCGGTTGCGGGCCTCGGCGTCGTCCAGGCCGCTCTCGCGCAGGTAGCGGTGCAGCGGCTCCAGCGAGTTCGTGTCCAGGAAGGTGGCCAGCGCCTCCGCCGCCTCCGGGCGTTCCCCGGACGCACGCTGCAGCACGAGCAGCGGGTCCTCGCCCGGCGAGCCGAACCAGCGCTGGACGATGCTCGCCGCCAGGCGGGCGCCGAGCGAGGAGCGGGGGCCGTCGAAGGAGATCTCGACCGGGATTTCCACCTGGGCCGCCGCCAGGAACAGACCGTCCTTCCCGCCGAAGTACCGCGTGATGAGGTTGGGCGACACGCCTGCCGCGTCCGCGACGCCCTTGACGGTGATCGCCGCGAAGCCGTGCCGGGCGAACTGCTGTCGCGCGTGCTTCAGGATCCGCTGCTTGGTCGCGGCCGAGTCGCGGGAATGCATGTGTACGAGGATACACATCGTGTGTATGGTCGTACACATGACTTTCGAACTGCGGGACCGGCTCCGCCGCACGCGCCGCGTCGCGACACCCTGGGCCGAGGACCCGAAGCGCGGCCTCGGCGGCAGCCGCCTCGACGACCTGCTCGAACACTGGGCGAACGGCTACGACTGGGGCACGCACGAGCGCCGCATAGCCGCGTACCCCTGGGTGACCACGGGGTCCGGCGACACCGAACTGGGGATGATCCACCAGCGCTCCGCGAATCCGGCCGCCCCGGTCGTCGTGCTGTTGCACGGGTGGCCGGATTCGGTGTTGCGGTTCGAGCGCGTGCTGCCGTTGCTCGCGGACCTGCACGTGGTCGTCCCGGCGCTGCCCGGCTTCCCGTTCGCGGCCCCGCTCACCACGTCGGGGATGTCGGTGAACCGGATCGCCGGAATCGTCGCCGCCGGGCTCGACGAACTCGGGTACTCGCGGTACACGCTGTCCGGCGGCGACGTCGGTGGCACCGTCGCGGAAATCCTCGCCGCCGAACACCCGGACCGCGTGGCCGCGTTGCACCTCACGAACGTCGCCCCGCAACACGCGCTGACGGCCGACCCGGCGAAGCTCGCGCCCGACGCGGCGGCCTACCTCGGCCGGACCGGACAGTGGTTCCGGGCCGAGGGCGGGTACATCGCGGAGCAGTCGATGCGGCCGAACACGCTCGCCGTCGCCCTCGGCGACTCGCCCGCGGGCCTCGCGGCGTGGATCGCCGAGAAACTCCAGGCGTGGTCCGGCGAATCGGCGTTCACCCGGGACGAGCTGCTCACCTGGATCAGCGCCTACTGGGTCACCGGCACGATCGGCACCTCGTTCGCCACCTACGCCGAACCGGCCGCCGTACCCAGCCGGGTCGAGACGCCGACCGTGCTCTCCGTGTTCCCGCACGACACGAAACCGGAGCCGCGGAGTTACGCCGAGGCGTTTCTCAACGTGCGTGAGTACGTGGAACACGCCGCAGGCGGTCACTTCGCCGCGTGGGAGCAGCCCGAGGCCTACGCCGGCGACCTACGCCGCGCGGTCCGGCTGGGCGAGTCGGCTCCCGGCCACCAGTAGCAGCAGGGCGACGAACGCGCCGAGCGCGGCCGAGCACAGGAACATCGGGCCGAGCCCCACGGCGTCGATCACCGGCTGGGCGAGCAGGGGCGAGAGGAACTGGGCCAGGAACATCGCCGACGTCAGCAGCCCCAGTGCCGCGGTCCTGGCGGCGGGGGCGACCGAGGCGACGACCCAGCCGTTGAACGTCGGGTTCTGCAGGCCCACCCCGAGGCCGACGACGAGGATGCCCAGCCCGGCGACCCACAGCGAACCCGCGAGCCCGAGCACGACGAGACCGGCCGCGTAGGCCGCGAACAGGCTGATGGCCAGCACCCGGAAGCTCCGGCCCTCCCTGAGCCGCCGGAAACTGAGCCCGACCACGGTCATCACCAGGTTGAGCGCGGCCAGCATCGCTCCCGTCAGCGCCGGGCCCGCCCCGCCGATCTGCCCCAGCCAGAACGGCGCCTGCGTCGGCACGACGTAGAACACCAGGATCCCGAGGAACACGAGGGCGTACAGGCCGAGCAGGCGCGGCTGCCACGCCCCGGTGGTGGCCGTCCGGCCCGTGGTCGCGACCGGGACGTCGGAGACGTACCGCAGCACCAGCACCAGCAGCGGGACGCCCAGCAGGTAGACCGCGAAGGGACCACGCCAGCTGAGCGAGGCGAGCAGTCCGCCCAGCAGCAGCGAGACGACGCCGCCGAAGCCCATGGCCGCGCCCTGCAAGCCGAGCACGCGGCCGTGTTCGGCGGGCGGGTGGTGGTCCGCCAGCAGCGCTGTGGAAGTGGCCATGATCCCGGCGATCCCGACCCCGAGCACCGCACGCCCGGCGAGCAACGCGGGCAGCGAGTTCAGTACCAGGCCCGAACCGCCACCCACGACGTAGAGCACCAGGCACGCCGCGAGCACGCGCACACGCCCGGCCCGCACGCTCACGCGGCCGATGACGGGGGCGGAGAGCAGGATCGCGAGCCCCGGCAGGGTGAGGACGAGGCGCACCAGGACACCGGCGTGCGGGGTCGCCGCGAAGTGCTCGGCCATCCCCGGCAGCGCGGGCGTGATCGTCGCGCTCGCCATGATCGTCATCGTGCTGGCGCCGAGCAGTGCCGCCAGCAGTGCCCGTGGCCCGCGCCGCACGGGTGCCGCCGTCGTGTCCGTCATGGCACCGACGGTAAAAGCTCGAGTAAGCTTCAGGTCAAGGCCTGGCTCACCTGCGCCGGTAGGCCATCCCCACGGCGACCGCGCCCGCGACCGCACCGGCGCCCAGCACCGACGGCACCCCGATCTTCGCCGCCTTGCGGCCGGTGCGGAAGTCGCGGATCTCCCAGCCCCTGGCGCGCGCGATCTCCCGCAGCCCGGCGTCCGGGTTCACCGCCACCGCGGTGCCGACGACCGACAGCATCGGGATGTCGTTGGACGAGTCCGAGTACGCCGTGCAGCGCCGCAGGTTCAGCCCCTCGCGCGCCGCCAGCGCCCGCACCGCGTGCGCCTTCGCGCGGCCGTGCAGCAGGTCCCCGACGAGCCGGCCGGTGTACACGCCGTCGACGTGCTCCGCGACCGTGCCGAGCGCGCCCGTCAGGCCGAGCCGTCGCGAGATGATCGCCGCCAGCTCCACCGGCGTCGCCGTCACGAGCCACACCCGCTGCCCGGCGTCGAGGTGCATCTGGGCCAGCGCGCGCGTGCCCGCCCAGATCTTGTCGGCCATCAGCTCGTCGTAGATCTCCTCGCCGACCTCGGTCATCTCCTGCACGGTCTTGCCCGCCACGAACGACAACGCCTGCTCACGGCTGGCCTTCACGCTGTCCTGCGTCTCGCGCCCGCCCACGCGGAACTTCACCTGCCGCCAGGCGAACCCGGCGAGGTCGGAGGCCGTGAAGTACTTGCGGGCGGCGAGCCCGCGCGCGAAGTGGAAGATCGACGCGCCCATCATCATCGTGTTGTCGACGTCGAAGAACGCGGCCGCGGTGAGGTCGGGCGTGGCGGGCGGCGGTGGCAGCTCGACGCCGTCGAGCTGCGCGGTCTCCATCGCGACGGCGGCATCGGCCGACGCCTCGCCCGCGAGCGTGGCGAGTCGTTCGAGTTCCGGGCCCTTGCCCCTGCCGCGCCACACGCAGACCGCCTCCTGAATCGCGGGTGTCCGGACTGCCAGCGTAGCGATTCCGGTCAGCCGATCCCCACCCCGGGAAGGCCGGGGAGCAGGGGCGGGAGGGAGATCAACGGCGGCTGCGTCGTGGTCGTCGACGGCAGCCTCGGACTGGTCGGCGCGAGCACCGGCGGCTCGACCGCCGAGGGCGCCGAAACCGTCGGCGAGTGCGGCAACGGGGGCGTCGGCAGCTGCGGCGAGGACACCGGCGAGGGCGTGGACGTGGTGGTTTGCCGCGCGGGCGGCGCTTCGCTGCTCGGCGCGGTCGGCGCCGGGACCGGGGGCTGCTGCCCGATGAGCGCGTCCGTCGGCGGCGCGCACGAGCCCGACTCCGGCACCGCGCCGAGGTCGTCCAGCTGGCCGGTGGTGATGCGGAAGCAGTCCAGCCGGGCGAGCAGCGTCTGGGCCCGTGCCTCGATCCGGTCGAGGAGTTCCGCCGAAGAGGTGAACTGGGGCAGCGCGGCGGACGGGACGGCGGACTCCACCGCGTCGAGCTTCCCGCGCTGGTCGCGGGACCACGTGCGCAGCTGGTCGAGCTGCTGCCCGCTGCCCTGCGTGGCCAGCTGCGTGAGGACGGCGGTACCGAGCTTGGCCTCGTACTGGAAGTCCGTGAACGCGGCCCGGTAGGCGCCCGCGTCCGCCCCCGCGTCCGCCCCCGCGAGCGCCTTCAGCTCGTCGAGCCGGTTCGCCGCGAACTCCAGGTGCTTCTGCGCCTTCGCCGAGTCGCCGAACGCGAGCCCCAGCTCGGCCGACTCACCCGCGCGCTTGACGCCGTACAACGGGTCGCCGGGCAACGCGTTCCGCGACAACAGCAGGCCGATCCCGCCGAGTGCGACGACGAGCGCGACCGCGGCCGCGAGCACCTCGGCGAGGATCCGCCGTCGTCGTGAGGGCCGCTGCCGTTCCTGCTCGGCCAGCCGTTCGAGGATGCCGTCCTTGATGCGCTCCCGGGTGGCGGCGTCCGGTTTCGCGGCGTCGCCGAGCCGGCGCAGCCCGGAGATGACCTCCAGGTCGCGTCCTGACCACCCGGGCACGTCCACGACTGGTGAACGACCGATACCCCCGGGGTGTTACGGGTTCAACGCCACGCCGGGGGCAACGATTGCGCCAGCTTCCGCACCGCCCGGTGCTGCAGCGCCTTGATCGCGCCTTCGTTGCGCTTCATGATCTGCGCGGTCTCCGTCAGCGACAGGCCCTGGATGAACCGCAGCACGATGCATTCGCGCTGGTCCTCGCCCAGTTCGGCGATGCACTTGAGCAGTGCCTCCCGGGTCGCGCCGGCGAGTGCCTGCTGTTCGGGGCCGGACCCGTCGGTGGTCTGGCCGACGAACGGCGCCGAGCCGGACTCGCTCACCTCGTCGGTGACGACCTCGAGCTTGTACCGGCTCGACTTGACGTGGTCGAACACGATGTTGCGGGCGATCGTGATGAACCAGGCGCCGACGTCGCGGCCCTGGTAGCTCACGGACGTGATCCGGCGCAGCGCGCGCAGGAACGTCTCGCTGGTGATGTCCTCGGCCAGTTCGCGGTCGCCCAGCCGGAAGTAGACGTACCGGTACACCACGTCGACGTAGCGGTCGTAGAGCGTGCCGAAGGCCGTGCTGTCGCCCTTCTGGGCGGCGTGGACGAGGTCCCACGAGTCGGGTTCGTCGTCCGGCAGGTCCACAGGGCGCGCGAGCGTGCCGACGTGCAGCCCCAGCGGGCGTGCAGCAAGCCAGTTCGTCACGGCGACTCCTCTGTCCCGTCCCGAGTGATCACCACCACTCGGGCGCGAGAGCAGCATACGTGTTGTTACCCGGAAGTAGGTAGTGGTGTCTGTTGCGGAAGTGCGACGATCCGCGAGCCTCCCCCTGACGGGAGGCGGGAGGAGGCACGGGCGACATGGCCAACATCGCCGATCTGCTCACCGCCGCCGCGCGCCGGTGGCCGGACGCACCCGCGCTCGCCGACACCACGGCGGACACGCGTTTCACCTGGTCGGAGCTGGATGCGGCGGTGCACGGACAGGTCCGTGCCCTCCGCGAGCACGGCGTCGCCGAGGGGGACAGGGTGCTCCTGCGGCTGCCGACGTCGGCGGACTTCGCAGTGGCGCTGTTCGCCGCGGCCCGCGCCGGCGCGATCGCGGTCCCGGTCTCCCCGCTGGCCCCCGAACCCGAGTTCCGCGGCATCGTCGAGCACAGCGGCGCGCGGCTCGTCGTCGGGCGCGAGCCCGGTGATGTGCCGCCCCAGGCCGGGCCGGGGGAGCCCGTCGAGGCGGCCGATGGCGGCGAGGACATCGCCGTGCTGTCGTACACCTCCGGCACCACCGGGCCCTCGCGCGGCGTGATGCTGTCGCACCGCGCGCTCCTGGCGAACGTCGAGCAGGTCGGGGCGGTCCCCGGCACGCCGGAGCACGAGGACCGCGTGCTGCTCGCCATCCCGCTGTTCCACGTCTACGGCCTCGGCCCTGGCCTGCTGCACTCGGCTTCGGTGGGCGCGACCACCGTGCTCGCCGAACGGTTCGACCCGGCCGCCGCGCTGCGGATCTGCGCCGAGCACCAGGTGACCGTGATCGGCGGCGTGCCCGCGATGTACGCCGAGTTCGCCCGGATGGACGCCGACGAGCTGCGTGCGAGCTTCGCCTCCGTGCGGCTGCTGACCTCGGGTGCGGCGCCGTTGCACCCCAAGGTGCTCGCGACCGTGCGGGAGAAGACGGGCCTGGGGATCTTCGAGGGGTACGGGCTCACCGAGACCGCGCCCGTGCTGACGTCGACGCTCGTCACGGGCTACCCCAAGCCGGGCTCCGTCGGGCGACCGCTGCCCGGCGTCGAGCTGCGGCTGGTGGAGTCGGACGGCCTCGCCGAGCCCGTGCCGCTGGACCCCGACGACCTCGACGACGCCTTCGTGGAGGAGGACGCGGGCGCCGGGCTCGTGTCCGTGCGCGGCGCGAACCTGTTCTCCGGCTACTGGCCCGACGGCGCGCACGGCCCGGACGAGGACGGCTGGTACCGCACCGGCGACGTCGGCTACCTCGACACCGACGGCGACCTGCACCTCGTGGACCGCGCGAACGACCTGATCATCGTCAACGGCTTCAACGTGTTCCCGCACGAGGTCGAGGAGGTCATCGCCACGCTGCCGGGCGTCGCGGAGGTCGCCGTCGTCGGCGTGCTCGACGAGCGCAGCGGCGAGTCCGTGAAGGCGTTCGTGGTGCCCGCCGCGGGCGCCGCGTTGTCCGAGCAGCAGGTCGTCGACCACTGCGCGGAGCTGCTCGCCGGGTACAAGGTGCCGCGCACGGTCGAGTTCGCCGAGTCCCTGCCGCATTCGCCGACGGGCAAGCTGCGGCGGGTACGTTTGCGGTCATGACACAGGTGACGGTCATGAGCCGCCAGGGCTGCCACGCCTGCGAGCAGGCCGAGCGGGACGTCGAGCGGATCTGCGGCGAGCTGGGCGTCGAATGGGCCACGGCGGACGTGGACTCCGACCCCGAGTGGCGTGCCGAGTACGGCGACCGGGTGCCGGTGATCCTCATCGACGGCGCCGAGCACGGGTACTGGAAGGTCGAGGAAGACCGCTTCCGTAAGGCTCTCGTAACCGCGACCGGACGCTGATCCGACGGGCTCGCGCGAACAATGGCGGCGTGACCACCGTCCTGCGCGAAGCCCCGCCCCGGCTCACCTCCGCGGTCGCGGCGTGGACCGGCGTGCTGTCGCTCGCCGCCGCGCTCGGTGCCGGGCACCTCGTGGCCGCGTTCGTCGGCCGCGGCGCCTCGCCGTACCTGGCCGTGGGGAACGCGGCGATCGACCTCACCCCGTCCTGGCTCAAGGACTTCGCGGTCAGCTCGTTCGGCACGCACGACAAGACGGTGCTGCTGGCCGGGATGGCCGTGGTGATGGTCGCGCTGGCGGTCGTCGCGGGGCTGATCTCCCGTGAGCGGGCGCTGCCGGGGCAGGTCGTCATCGCGGTGTTCGGCGTGCTCGGGGGAGTCGCGGTCTACGGCCGTCCCGACCTGGGACAGCTCGCGCTCGCCGCCCCGCTGGCGAGCCTCGTCGCCGGGGTGCTGGTGTTCCGCTGGCTGCACGGCGCGGCGTTGTCGCGGGGTGTTTCGGACAGCCGCAGGCGGTTCCTGGCGACCGCGGTGGCGGCCGGTGTCGCCGGTGGGGTGGGGCAGTGGCTCGGTTCGCGCAAGAACGCCGACGCGTCGCGTGCCGCCGTCGGGCCGCTCACCCCGGCCCGGCCCGCGCCACCCGTGCCCGCCGACGCCGACTTCGCGAAGCTCGGCACGCCGACGTTCATCACGCCCAACGCGGACTTCTACCGGATCGACACCGCGCTCGTGCTGCCGCAGGTGCCTGCGGAGGACTGGACGCTGCGCATCCACGGGATGGTCGACCGGGAGCTGACGTTCACCTACGCCGACATCCGGAACCGCCCGCTCGTCGAGCGGATCATCACGTTGTGCTGCGTGTCCAACCCCGTCGGCGGCCCGTACATCTCGACCTCGCGGTTCCTGGGCGTCGACCTGGCGGAGCTGCTGCGGGAAGCCGGTGTGCGGGAGGGCGCGGAGCAGCTGTTCTCGACCAGCGCGGACGGCTTCACCGCGGGCACGCCCGTCTCTACGCTCCTCGAACCCGGCCGTGGCGCGATGCTCGCGATCGGGATGAACGGCGAGCCGCTGCCCGTCGAGCACGGCTTCCCGGCGCGGCTCGTGGTGCCGGGGCTGTACGGCTACGTGTCGGCGACGAAGTGGGTCACCGACCTCGAACTGACCACGTGGGACGCGAAGCAGGCGTACTGGCTGCAGCGCGGCTGGGCCGAGCAAGGGCCGATCAAGACCGAGTCGCGCATCGACGCCCCGAACGGCCACGTCGCGGCGGGCAAGGTCAGCGTCGCGGGCATCGCGTGGGCGCAGCACACCGGCATCGACAGGGTGGAGGTGCGCCTGGACGGCGGCCCGTGGCAGCAGGCCGTGCTCTCCGCGGAGGTCTCCACCGACACGTGGCGCATGTGGTGGGCGGAGGTGGACGCGCCGGCGGGCAGCCACAGCGTGGCCGTCCGCGCCACCGACCGCGACGGCTACACGCAGACCGACCAGGTGGCCGACGTCGTCCCCGACGGCGCGACCGGCTGGCACACGATCACCTTCTCGGCCCGCTGAGCCGCCGGTGTGTCGCCGGTCATGCCCGCGACCAGCGACTTTGTGCCTGCGTTCACAAGTGGACTACCGTAGTGCGAGGCCCCGCGTAGCCCCGGCATCGAACCGGACTTCGCTTCCCGGGTCAAGAGGAACTTTCTCCAAGCGGTAGCGAAGCGGTGTTGACGGTGTCTGACGAGGAGGCCAGCGTGGTGGCACGGCGTGGCCGGCGGAACGGCGCCGAGGTCCCCTTCGACGCCGACAACGCCCCCACCGCCGAGATGCCCGCGGTCACCGATGGTGACCCGGTCCGCGTCCGGTCCATCCCCGAAGCCGCGGTCGCGCGCCTCGCCGTCTACCTGCGGGTGCTGTCCGCGATGGCCGAGCAGGGCTCGACCACGGTGGCGAGCGAGGAGCTGGCGACCGCCGCGGGCGTGAACTCCGCGAAGCTGCGCAAGGACCTGTCGTACCTGGGGTCCTACGGCACTCGTGGCGTGGGTTACGACGTGCGGGTCCTGGTGGGCCAGATCGAGCGCACACTCGGTCTGACCAGGCAGCACAAGGTCGCCGTGGTGGGAATCGGCAACCTCGGTCACGCGTTGGCCAACTACGGCGGGTTCCCCGGCAGGGGTTTTCCCGTCGAAGCGCTGTTCGACGTCGACCCCGACCTGATCGGGGTGCCCGTCGGCGGGATCCCGGTGTCGCACCTGGACGACATTCCGGAGGTGTGTGCCGAGCGCGGCATCTCCATCGGGGTCATCGCGACCCCGCCGACCGCCGCGCAGTCGGTGTGCGACCGCTTGGTCGCCGGCGGCGTGCAGTGCATCCTGAACTTCGCGCCCGTGGTGCTGCAGGTACCGGAACACATCGAGGTGCGGAAGGTGGATCTCGCGGTGGAGCTGCAGATCCTGTCCTTCCACGTGGCCCGGCGCGCTGACGAGAAGAAGGGGTCCCACGCGGTGGGCAACGGAATGGTGGTGCCGTAAGTGTCTGTCTTGGCCGTGGGGCTGTCGTACCGGACCGCCGACCTGCGGACGCTGGAGCGGGCCGCGATCGGCGCCGACGAGCTGGAGAAGGTGCTGCACCAGCTGCAGCAGTCCCAGCACGTCGACGAGGCGATGCTCGTCTCCACCTGCAACCGCATCGAGGTCTACGCGGTCGTCGAGACCTTCCACGGCGGCCTCGCCGACGTGTCCGAGGTGCTGGCGCAGCAGGCCGGGTGCACCCCGGCCGACCTGTACGACCACCTGTACGTGCACTACGCGGGTGCCGCCGTCGAGCACATCTTCTCGGTGGCCTCGGGCCTGGACTCGATGGTCGTCGGCGAGACGCAGATCCTCGGCCAGGTCCGCAACGCCTACGCCACCGCGCGCGAGGCCGGCACAGTCGGCCGCACGCTGCACGAGCTGATCCAGACCACCCTGCGCGTCGGCAAGCGCGTGCACAGCGAGACCGGGCTGGACGCCCTCGGCGCCTCCGTCGTGTCGGAGGCGCTGGGCGAGGCGCCGGACCTCACGGGCAAGCACGCGGTGATCGTCGGCGCCGGCTCGATGGGGGCGTTGTCGGCGAGCCAGCTGCGCAAGGCGGGCATCGGCCGGATCACGGTGGTCAACCGCACGCTGGAGAACGCGCAGCGGCTCGCGGCGAACGTGAGCGAGCTGGGCGTGCCCGCGGTCGCCGCCGGCATGGACGAGCTGGCCGTGCGCCTCGCCGAGGCGGACCTCGCGGTGAGCTGCACCGGTGCGCAGGACGTCGTGCTGGCCGCCGAGCACATCCTGCCGCGCCACGGCCGTGAGCTGGTGATCTGCGACCTCGGCCTGCCCCGCGACGTGGACCCGGCGGTCGCCGCGGTGCCGGACGTGCGCGTGGTGGACCTGGAGACCGTGCGGCGCCGGATGGACGACACCGGAGGCCGCTCGTCCGCGAAGCAGATCGCCCGTGCCACCGGCATCGTGCTCGACGAGGTGCGCGAGTACCTGGCGGGCCAGCGCAGCGCCGCGGTCACCCCGACCGTGACGGCGCTGCGCAAGCGGGCCGCCGAGGTGGTCGACGCGGAGCTGCTGCGGCTCGACCACCGCCTGCCCGGCCTCGAACCCGGCGTGCGCGACGAGTTCGCGCGCACCGTGCGCCGCGTCGTGGACAAGCTGCTGCACGCACCGACCGTGCGGGTCAAGCAGCTCGCGGCCGACGCGCAGGGGACCGATTACGCGAGCGCGTTGCGGGAACTCTTCGAGCTCGACCCCGCTTCGCCCGCCGTCGTCGCGAGCCCCTCTCCCCAACCCAACACAGACGGTGAAAGCCAGTGACACGAACCATCAGGATCGGTACCCGGGGCAGCGCGCTCGCCCTCGCCCAGACCGGGACCATCGCCGACGCGTTGCGCCGCGCGGGCGAGAACGTCGAGATCGTCAAGGTCTCCACCCCCGGTGACCGGTCGCACGCGCCGATCGCCGAGATCGGGGTCGGCGTGTTCACGTCGGCGCTGCGTGAGGCCCTGCTGAACAAGCAGGTCGACGTCGCGATCCACTCGTACAAGGACCTGCCGACCGCGCCCGAGCCCGGCATCGTGCTGGCGGCGGTGCCGCTGCGCGAGGACCCGCGTGACGCGTTGATCGCCCGCGACGGGCTGACGCTGGGCGAGCTGCCGCGCGGCGCGAAGGTCGGCACGGGCTCGCCGCGGCGGTCGGCGCAGCTGCAGGCGCTCGGGCTCGGTTTGGAGATCGTGCCGATCCGGGGCAACATAGACACCCGGCTGCGGAAGGTCACCGACGGTGAGCTGGACGCGGTCGTGCTGGCCAGGGCAGGCCTCGCGCGCCTCGGCCGGGCGGGCGAGATCACCGAGACCCTGGACCCGATCCAGATGCTGCCCGCGCCCGCTCAGGGGGCGCTGGCGGTGGAGTGCCGCGTCGACGACGTGGACATCGAACACCTGCTTCGGTCCACTGTGGACGACGAGGCGACGCGGGTCGCCGCGACGGCGGAGCGCGCCATGCTGGCGGCGCTCGAAGCCGGTTGCAGCGCGCCCGTGGGTGCACTGGCAGAGGTGGTGGAGGACCTCGACGCGGACGGCTCGGTGGTCGAGCGCGTCTCGCTGCGGGGGGTCGCCGCCGCCGGACTCGACGGGGAGTCCGTGGAACTGATCCGCGCGTCGGCCGTCGCGGACAAGAGCGAAGCGGAGCGACTCGGCCGGGACCTGGCCGCGGAGCTGCTCGACCTGGGCGCCGGTGCGCTGTCCGGCCCTGGCCGCAACTCACGTTGACAGAGAAATTCGTACTGGAGAAAGAAAGCTGATGACCCCCGCGCGGAACACCGCTGGGCGCGTCGCGTTCGTGGGCTCGGGCCCCGGCGACGCCGGATTGCTGACCGTTCGTGCCCAGGAACTGCTGGCCAAGGCCGAGGTCGTGGTGACCGACCCCGACGTGCCCGCCGGTGTGCTCGCCGCGGCCAGCGCGGACGCCGAGGTGCGTCCCGCTGTCGGGGAGCCCGCCGAGGTGGCGAAGGACCTCGCCGGAGAGGCGAAGGCGGGGCGGCTCGTGCTGCGCCTCGTCGCCGGTGACCCGCTGACGCTGGCCGCCGGTGTGGCCGAGGTGCAGGCGGTGGCCAAGACGAGCGCCGTGTTCGAGGTCGTGCCGGGTGTGTCGCCCGGGGTCGCGGTGCCCGCGTACGCGGGGATCGCGCTGGGCGGCAGCCACGCCGAGGTCGACGTCCGCGGCGAGGTCGACTGGGCGGGGCTGGCGCGCACGCCGGGCCCGATCGTGCTGCACGCGACATCGGCCCACCTGGCCGAGGCCGCGGGCGCGCTGGTCGAGCACGGGCTGCCCTCGCAGACCCCCGTCGCGGTGACGTCGAACGGCACCATCAACACGCAGCGCACGCTGGACAGCACGCTCGCCACGCTGGCGCAGGACGCCGGTGAGCTGGTCGGCCCGCTCGTCGTGACCGTCGGTGAGGTCGCGGGGCAGCGGTCGAAGCTGTCGTGGTGGGAGTCGCGGGCGCTGTACGGCTGGAAGGTGCTGGTGCCGCGGACGAAGGAGCAGGCCGGCGAGATGGCCGAGCGGCTCCGCCAGCACGGTGCCACGTCGCACGAGGTGCCCACGATCTCGGTGGAGCCGCCGCGGAGCCCGGCGCAGATGGAGCGCTCGGTGAAGGGGCTCGTGGACGGCCGGTACCAGTGGATCGTGTTCACGTCGGCGAACGCGGTGCGCGCGGTGTGGGAGAAGTTCGAGGAGTTCGGGCTGGACGCCAGGGCGTTCTCGGGTGTGAAGATCGCCTGCGTCGGTGAGGCCACGGCCGACCGCGTGCGGGCGTTCGGGATCAACCCGGAGCTGATCCCGAAGGGCGAGCAGTCCAGCGAGGGTCTGCTGGCGGAGTTCCCGCCGTACGACGATGTGCTGGACCCGGTGAACCGGGTGCTGCTGCCGCGGGCCGACATCGCGACGGAGACACTGTCGGCGGGCCTGGTGGAGCGCGGCTGGGAGGTCGACGACGTGACGGCCTACCGCACGGTGCGCGCCGCCCCGCCGCCCGCGGAGACCCGCGAGATGATCAAGACGGGCGGTTTCGACGCGGTGTGCTTCACGTCGTCGTCGACGGTCCGGAACCTGGTCGGTATCGCGGGGAAGCCGCACACCCGGACGCTCGTGGCGTGCATCGGCCCGAAGACGGCGGAGACGGCGGTGGAGTTCGGCCTGCGCGTGGACGTCCAGCCGGAGAAGGCGGACATCCCCAGCCTGGTCGACGCACTGGCCGCCCACGCGGCGAAGCTGCGGGCGGAGGGTGCGTTGCCGCCGCCGAGGAAGGCGAAGCGGACGCGCCGTTCGTGAGGTCGTGACGGAAGGGGGCTCCCGGCCTGGTGCCGGGAGCCCCCTTTCGTTTGGGTGTCGAATCAATCCATCATGGGCTCTACGTTGCGATTTGAACGAACTCTGGCCGAAACCCTCGCTTGCGGAGTTTTGGGCTCAGGCACCGCATGTGCTTCCTCCCTGATCCGCCAGATCAACTCCTCTGCTGGGAATTCCAGATAGCGCGTGAGCTGCCGGGCGAAAGTCGCGGGATCGTCTCCCAGACCCTCTGCGGCGAAGCGTGCGATCGTGTCGGCCCACAGATCCGGATCGTCGATCACGTCGCGTATCGTGCGAACTGGGCGTTGGGGCTCTGGCGGAACCCGGACAGTCCACCGGTAGCTGCCGTGACCGACTGAAGCCCGGGAACCATCTGGTAGCTCGACCGTAGCGCGGCTTCCAACCGGCACTACTGCGTGCAAGTAAAAACGCCCGTTGTTACAGCTCCAAGATACGGATATCTCGCCGAAGGGCGTGTGGCGCACTGCCTTCGCGCTAGTCAAGTCCCGGTGGGGGATTGGTTTGACGGTGAACTCCCGGTAGCCCGGTGCGGTCGGCGTGATACCTGCGACTGTCCGATGTACCCAGTCCGTCACCGCGCCCAGTGCGTACAGATTGAATGACGTGTACTTGTTGGGGTTGAGACTTCCGTCGGGACGAATCGCATCCCACCGCTCCCAGGACGCGGTGGCTCCCATCGTTACAGGGTACAACCACGAGGGGCAACCCTTTTCGAGCATCAAGCGGTAGGCGAGATCGGGACGGCCTGCTGTGCAGAGAGCGTCCGTTATCAACGGAGTGCCGATGAAGCCGGTGGAGATGCGGAATCCGCTGGAACGGACCAAGTCGGCCAGCCTTGCGCCTGCCCTTTCTCGCTGGTGCGCCGTGGGTAGCAGCTTCCACTCGAGGGCGAGTGCGTAAACCGTTGGCACATCCGATAACACTCGTCCAGCCGGGGTCACGTAATGACGTGCGAACGCGGTGCGGGTTTCGTCGGCCAGCTTCAAATATTTCGTCACGTCTTCGTCATGTCCGAGCAATCGTGCGGCTTCCGCCATGATGTCGGCGGACCGAATGAGGTAGGCGGTTGCGATGACATCTGGGTTGGCCCTGACGTCGTACGGGGCGTCTGGAGGAGCAGTCGGATCAAGCCAATCGCCGAACTGAAATCCTCCGGCCCACACTCCGTCTGTGGTCAGCGATGCTGCCCTGTCCACCCAAGACCGCATGCTTTCATACTGTCGTCGGAGAACATCCAGGTCGCCGTAACGCTGGTAGAGCACCCAGGGGATGATTGTTGCCGCGTCACTCCAACCGGCAGCCGCCGACACGGTGACTCCGCCAACATCGGGGACGATGTAGGGAACGAGACCGTCTGGATACTGCTCGGCGGCTAGATCGGTCAACCAGGACGAGAGAAACCCCGCAACATCGAGAATCGAGGCGGCGGCGGGTGAGAAGATTTGTATGTCTCCGGTCCACCCGAGTCGCTCACTGCGATGGGCGCAGTCGGTGGGAACATGAAGCAGGTTGCTCCGGGCCGACCAGACCACGTTCTCGTGGAACTTGGTCAAGTCGGGATCCGAGCACTCGAACCACCCCGTGCGGCGAAGATCTGATCCGACGACCACAGCTTGAACGTCTTCGATGGAGAGATCGTCGATTCCGGTGATTTCCGCGTAACGGAAACCATGGTAGGTAAAGTTCGGTTCCAAGTGTGAGATACCGTCTGGAAGTATGTAGGTGTCCGTGGCTTCCGCTGTGACGAGGAACCGTGTAGCCAGTTCGCCGTGTTCCAGTATTTCGGCGTGCCGGACCGTAACCTGCTGCCCTTCCACGCCGTCCACGCTGATCCGTACCCAGCCGGCGATGTTCTGTCCGAAGTCGACCAGTGTCTTGCCGGAGGGTGACCGCCAGACGCGCCTCGCGGGAAGGTATTCGGTCGCCCGGACTGGAGGTCCCTCGGGAGCGACCAGACGTCCGAGATCTTCTTCCAGGACCTCGACGGGGTGGGCATCTTCCGAGCGCTTGCGCAGATCCATTCGCTGACCGTCGTACAGATCGTTCGCGAGGACGTTGCTGTTGCGCGCCGACCAATCGTGACCGGTCGAGAAGCTCTCCTTCGAGCCGTCCGAATAGGTCACCTCGAGTTGAGCGAGTAGGGCCAGACGGTCGCCGTAGACGGCACGCCAGCTGATTCGCCCGCGGTACCAACCGTTACCGAGCAGAACGTCGAGTTCGTTCTGGCCCTCATGCAGGAGATGGGTCACATCATAGGTTTGATACTGCAGGCGATGTTGATAGGCGGTCCAGCCGGGCGCGAGGAGTTCGTCGCCTGCCGGCATGCCGTTGATCGTCGCGTGGTAGAGGCCATGGGCGGTTATATACAAACGCGCGTTAGTGACGTCCGAGCGCAATGAGAATGTCTGCGCGAGGATTGGGGCAGGGTCCTCCCAGCGGCCGATGCCGACCGGCGAGATGAAGCGTGCCGTCCAGTCCTCCGGCTTCAGCAGCGCCACCTCGACGGTTGCGGGCTCGCTCCACGTCGACCACTTTTCGCCCGACGCTACGCGAACCCGCACGGCTACCCGCTCACGCGACCGCAGTGGTTCGAACGGCCAAGGGACGAGGATCTGCTCGTCCGACTCAACTCGAACGCTCTTGCCTTCGGCTTCGATCTCGTACGCGGTCTGTGACCAAGCCGGGTCATCGGTCGTCACCTGCCAAGACAGGCGGGGAGTGGGTGTGCCTATCCCCAGGGCCAAGTCGCGGTGTTCGAACCGGACCGGGCTCACGGAGGTGCCCCTCGTCGGTGCGGCAGGAGGGTTGACTACTTCTCGCACGATCATGAAGTCTCCAGCTCGCTGCGGCGATACTTGAAATAGAAAAACCATACAGTGAAACTCGAAGCCGAGGAAGTATCGCCGTCGGGACTGTTGGACGAATGGCGAGGCGACTCACGCAGCAGCGGCAGCCATTGCGGTCGGCTGAGCGGTCATCAACCACCCCGGAGTACCGTCGTAACCGTGTTTCCCGAGCATCGTCCCCGCCGGTTGCGTACCACTCCCGCCATGCGGCGGCTCGTCAGTGAGACCACGCTCCGGCCGCGCCAGTTGATCCTGCCGCTCTTCGTCGCCGAGGGGATTGACCAGCCGCGGCCCATCGCGAGCATGCCGGGCGTCGTGCAGCACACGCGTGACACGCTGCGCAAGGCCGCCGTCGACGCGGTGCGGGCCGGGGTCGGCGGCCTGATGCTCTTCGGCATCCCCGCCACCCGGGATGCCGTCGGCTCCGGGGCCATCGACGAGAACGGCATCCTCAACGTCGCGCTGCGGGACCTGCGCAGCGAGCTCGGCGACGACACCGTCCTGATGGCCGACACGTGCCTCGACGAGTTCACCGACCACGGTCACTGCGGCGTGCTCGACGCCGACGGCAACGTCGACAACGACGCCACCCTCAAGTTGTACGCGGAGATGGGCGTCGCGCAGGCCCAGGCCGGTGCGCACATGCTCGGGCCCAGCGGGATGATGGACGGCCAGGTCGGCGTGATCCGCCAGGCCCTGGACGACGCCGGCCTCACCAACACCGGCATCCTCGCCTACTCGGCCAAGTACGCCAGCGCCTTCTACGGCCCCTTCCGCGAGGCCGTCGACTCGCAGCTCAAGGGTGACCGCAAGACCTACCAGCAGGACCCGGGCAACGCCCGCGAAGCGCTGCGCGAGATCGAGCTGGACGTCGCCGAGGGCGCGGACGCCGTCATGATCAAGCCGGCGCTGTCGTACCTCGACATCCTGCGCGCGGCCGCCGAGGGCTCGCCCGTGCCGGTCGCGGCCTACAACATCTCCGGCGAGTACGCGATGGTCGAGGCGGCCGCGGCGAACGGCTGGCTCGACCGCGAGCGCACGATCCTCGAGGTGCTCACGTCGATCCGCCGCGCCGGTGCCGACATGATCCTCACGTACTGGGCCACCGAAGCCGCCGCCTGGCTGGACTAGTCTGTCCGCGTGACCGAATCGGACGACGAGCGCCGGGCCAAGGGGCTGCCACCCGCGCCCCTGCTGCCCGGCGACGAGCCCGTGCCCGTGGACCCGCCGAAGCCGGTCAAGGCGTCGTTCTGGCTGTGGGTCTCGTCCGCGGTCGTGTTCGTCATCGGGTACGCGGTGATCTTCTTCGCCCGCGGCAGGTTCATGGACGACATCGTCAAGGCGAACCGGAACCCCGCCGTGAGCGCCGAGCAGATCCGCTCCGGCACCACGGTGCTCCTCGCCGTGCTGCTGGTCGGCGCGATCTCCTTCGCGGTCCTCTACACGCTCTTCGCGTACAAGGCCCGGCAGGGGACCCGCTCCGCGCGCACGGTGCTCACCGTCCTGATGGCGGTCACCGTCGTCTTCCAGCTGGTCCAGCCGTTCGCGAACGTCATCACGCTGCTCGCGACGCTCCTCGGCCTCATCGCGCTCCTCCTGATGTACCTGCCGCAGTCCAACCCGTACTTCCCGAAGGTCAACCGCAGGGCCCCGTGAGCGAGCCGCGGTACGTCGAACACGGGGCGAGGTGGACGGCCCTGCTCTACGGTCCCCTGTTCGCCCTGCTGGGGTACCTCGCCGAACTCGCCACCGGCACGACGCACGCGATCGCGTGGGTGCTCGTCGGGCTGGGGCTCGCCGTGATCACCGCGCCCTGGGTGCACGCGCGCCGCCGCTTCCTCACCGTCAAGGTCACCGACACCGAGCTCTGGCAGGGGCGCGAATCCCTGCCACTGGCCGACATCGCCGAGGTCGACGACGTCGGCGCCCCGGCCGGGGCGCGCGTGCTGGGCGGCGGCTGGAGCACCCCGCGCAAGTACGACGAGCTGCCCATCCGCCTCACCGACGGCACCGTCGTCCTCGCCTGGGCGCGGGACGCGCGAGCACTGCGTGCCGCGCTCGGCCGGGCGTGAGAGTCTGGCTCCCGTGAACACTCAGCCGAAGCTGCACCAGCCGCGGCGGGCCCTGGTCGCGGTGGTCGAGGTGGTGCTGGCTGCCGTCGCCGTCTGGGCGGCCTTCCCCGTGTGGCACCACGGCGTGAAGACGCTCACGGTGCACCTGTCCGACGGTGTGGTCCTCACCTCGACCCGCCTGCTCGGCAGCTGGGTGGCGGGTGCGATCGGCCTCGGCCTCGTCGCCGCGCTGCTGCTCGTCGACGCCGTCCGCGAGGTGCTGCTCGCCACCCGCGCCAAGCACCGCGAACCGAAGCCCGAAGGGCGGTTCGCGGGCACGCTCGACGAGGTGTGAGACTGGCAGTCGTGACGCACGGAGTCGATCAGTCCAAGGCATGGTTCGCACGCGCATCGGCCGCGACACCGGGTGGCGTGAACTCGCCGGTGCGCGCGTTCAACTCGGTCGGCGGCACGCCGCGGTTCATGGTCAAGGGCGAGGGCGCGTACCTGTGGGACGTCGACGGGAACCGCTACGTCGACCTCGTGTCCTCGTGGGGGCCGATGATCCTCGGCCACGCGCACCCCGCGGTCGTGGAGGCCGCGCGGAAGGCCGCGACCGGTGGCCTGTCCTTCGGCACCCCGACCACCGGTGAGGTCGAGCTCGCGGAGGAGATCATCTCCCGCGTCGACCCGGTGCACCAGGTGCGGCTCGTCAACTCGGGCACCGAGGCGACGATGAGCGCCATCCGGCTCGCCAGGGGCTTCACCGGGCGCAGCAAGATCATCAAGTTCGCCGGCTGCTACCACGGGCACGTGGACGCGCTGCTCGCGCAGGCCGGGTCGGGCGTCGCGACGCTGGGCCTGCCGACGTCCCCCGGCGTCACCGGCGCGCAGGCCGCCGACACGATCGTCCTGCCCTACAACGACCTCGGCGCCGTGCGGAAGTCCTTCGAGGACAACCCCGGCGAGATCGCGGCGATCATCACCGAGGCCGCGGCGGGCAACATGGGCGCGGTCGCCCCGGTCGACGACTTCAACGCGGGCCTGCTCGAACTCGCCCACGCCCACGGCGCGCTGCTGATCATGGACGAGGTCATGACCGGCTTCCGCGTCTCGCGCTCCGGCTGGTTCGGCCTGGAGGCCGTGCCCGGTGACCTGTACACCTTCGGCAAGGTCATGTCCGGCGGGCTGCCCGCGGCGGCGTTCGGTGGCCGCTCGGACGTGATGAGCAAGCTCGCCCCCGGCGGCCCCGTCTACCAGGCCGGCACGCTCTCCGGGAACCCCGTCGCGGTCGCGGCGGGCCTGGCGACGCTGCGTGCGGCGGACGACGACGTGTACCGCGCCCTCGACGCGAACTCGCAGCGCCTGGGCGCCCTGTTCACCGAAGCGCTCAACGCGGCGGGGGTCGCGCATCACGTCGCGTACGCGGGAAACCTGCTCAGTGTGTTCTTCACCGAGGAACCGGTGCGCAACTACCACGATGCGACCAGCGCCGAGACCTGGCGTTTCCCGCCGTTCTTCCACGCCCTGCTCGAACGCGGCGTGTACGGACCGCCGAGCCCGTACGAGGCGTGGTTCGTGAACGCGGCGATGGACGACGCCGCGTTCGAGGTCATCGAAGCCGCGCTGCCCGCCGCAGCCGCCGCGGCGGCGGAGGCGGGCCGGTGACGACCGTCGTCCACCTGCTCCGGCACGGCGAAGTGCACAACCCGGACAACATCCTGTACGGCCGCCTGCCCGGGTTCCGGTTGTCCGAGCGCGGGCAGCGGCAGGCGCTCACGGTCGCGGAAGCCTTGGCAGGCCACGACATCACGCACGTCGTCGCGTCGCCGCTGCAGCGTGCGCAGGAGACCGGCGCGCCCATCGCCGCCGCGCACCGGCTGGACGTGCACACCGACGAGCGGCTCATCGAGGCCGGGAACCAGTTCGAGGGCAAGCGGGTCGCCGTCGGTGACGGGGCCCTGCGCAACCCGCGGCACTGGCCGATCCTGCGCAACCCGTTCGTCCCGTCCTGGGGCGAGCCGTACCTGCACATCGCGCGCCGGATGCTCGGCGCGGTGTACCGGGCCCGCGCGGCGGCGGAGGGGCACGAGGCGTTGTGCGTCTCACACCAGCTGCCGATCTGGACGCTCCGCCGGTACCTCGAAGCGAAGCCGCTGTGGCACGACCCGCGTCGCCGCCAGTGCTCTCTCGCGTCGCTGACCAGCCTCGTCTTCGACGGTGAAGAGCTGGTGGACATCGTGTACAGCGAACCGGCCGGCGCCACCGACCCGAAGGTCACCGGCGCATGAAACGGCTGTTCGTGGGATTGCTCACGCTCGCGCTGCTGGCCGGTTGCTCCACGGGCAAGGACGCGGTGTCCCAGGGCGACACGTTCGAGTTCGTCGCTCCCGGTGGCAAGACGGACATCGTCTACGACGTCGGCGACCGCAAGCACGTGCCGAACCTCTCCGGCGACGACCTGATGAACGAGGGCAAGCAGCTCTCGCTCGCCGACTTCACCGGCAAGGTCGTGGTGGTCAACATCTGGGGCCAGTGGTGCGCGCCGTGCCGCACGGAGTCGCCCGAGATGGAGAAGCTCTACCAGGCCAACCAGGCCAAGGGCGTGCAGGTGCTGGGCTACGACGTGCGCGACTACGACCGCTCCGCGCCGCAGGACTTCATGCGTGACCGCGGCCTGACGTACCCGTCGCTCTACGATCCGGCCGGGCGCGGGCTGCTGAAGCTGTCCGGCTACCCGCTGAACGCCGTGCCGTCGACCATCGTGATCGACAAGCAACAGCGCGTCGCCGCCGTCTACCTGCGCACTCTGCTCGCGAGCGACCTCCAGCCCCTCGTGCAGCAGCTGGCCGCGGAGTAGCCCGGCCCCGAAGAGTTCACACCGAACTCACTGCTTACTCTCAGCAGGGTGAACTCCGTGACCGAGCTGGCGACCTCCGGGCCGCTGCTCCTCGCCGCCGGAGTCGCCCTCGTCGCCGGCGCGATCTCGTTCGCCTCGCCGTGCGTCGTCCCGCTCGTGCCCGGGTACCTCGCATACCTCGCCGCGCTCGTCGGCGCGGACGCACCCGCCGTCACCGCGGACGAGGAGCGCAAGAAGGGCCGGTACGCCGTCGTCGGCGCGGCCGCGTTGTTCGTCCTCGGGTTCACCGTTGTGTTCGTCGCCGGGCTCGGCACGCTGGTCTGGCTGGCCGACGCGGTGCTCGGCAACCAGGAGCTGCTGCAGCGGATCGGCGGCGTCGTGACGATCGCCATGGGCCTGGTGTTCCTGGGCCTGATCCCCGCGCTGCAGAAGGACATCCGCTCGCACCGGGTCCCGCGCGGCGGCCTGCTCGGGGCGCCGCTGCTGGGTGCGGTGTTCGGCCTGGGCTGGACGCCGTGCATCGGCCCGACGCTGTCCGGCGTGCTCGCCATCGCGACCGCGAGCGGCAGCACGGGCGCACGCGGGTTCCTGCTGGTCCTCGTCTACTGCCTCGGCCTCGGCCTGCCGTTCCTGCTGATCGCGTTCGGCGCCCGGTGGGCCGTCCGCGCCACGGACTGGCTGCGCCGCAATGGCCGCCGCGTGCAGCTGTTCGGCGGCGGGCTGCTGCTGGTCGTCGGGGTCCTGCTGGTCACCGGGCTGTGGGGTGAGCTGGTGAGCTGGCTGCGCGACGCCTTCGTCACGGACACGGTGCTTCCGCTGTGACCGCCACCGAGGCCCGGCCGACGCCGCAGTACCGCCCGACGCCCGCGAAGCGGGTGCTGGGCTTCCTGCGCAACACCTGGCGCGGCCTGACCGCGATGCGCACCGCGCTGATCCTGCTGTTCCTGCTCGCGCTGGCCGCCATGCCGGGCGCGTTGTTGCCGCAGCGCTCGCTCAACCCGACCAAGACCAGCCAGTACATCACCGCCCACGGCTGGTGGGGCACCCTGCTGGACCGGCTCCAGTTCTTCGACGTCTACTCCAGCGTCTGGTTCTCGGCGATCTACCTGCTGCTCATGGTGTCGCTCGTCGGCTGCCTGACGCCCCGCAGCTTCGAGTACGTGAAGCAGATGCGCGCGAAGCCGGTGCTGACGCCGCGGAACCTCGCGCGCATGCCGCACTTCCGCGAGGCCACCGTCGAGCGCTCGATCGACGACGTGCTGGCCGGGGCGCGGACGCGGTTCCGCGGCTGGCGCACCGACGAGCGCGAGGAGGCCGACGGCGCCCGCAGCATCAGCGCCGAGCGCGGGTACCTGCGGGAGACCGGCAACCTGGTCTTCCACTTCGCGATGCTCGGGCTGATCGTCGCGCTGGCGCTGGGCAAGATGTACACCTACGAAGGCCAGGTGATCGTCCAGGCGACCGGCGGCACGGACTCGCAGTTCTGCAACTCCGGCATCTACGCCTACGACTCGTTCAACCCCGGCCTGCGGGTCGACGGCACCGACCTGGAACCGTTCTGCATCAAGGTGAACGACTTCACCGCGCAGTACACCGAGTCGGGCGAGCCGATCCACTACTCGTCGAACATCGAGTACCAGTCGGGCGGCGACCTCACGACCGGCACCTGGCGGCCGTACCTGCTGGAGGTCAACTCGCCGCTGCGCACCGCGGGTGACCGCGTCTACCTGCTCAACCACGGGTACTCGCCGCAGTTCACCGTCACCTACCCGGACGGCGAGGTGCGCAAGCAGGCGATCCAGTGGGTGCCCGAGGACACCAAGACGTTCCTGTCCCAGGGTGCGGTCAAGTTCGACCCGCCCGGCGTCACCGACGCGGCGGAGCGCCGGAAGCGGCAGCTCGCGATCACCGGCGTCTTCGCGCCGACGTCCTTCGTCCACGGCGGGGTGCTCACCTCGACCGCGCCCGTGCTGAACAACCCGATGGTGGCGGTCGACGTCCTGCGGGGCGACCTCGGCCTCGACTCCGGGCAGACCCAGTCGATCTTCAGCGTCGACCAGTCCATGATCGACGACGGCAGGCTCCAGCGGGTCGCCCGCCAGAACCTCGCCGTCGGGCAGTCGATCACCCTCGACGACGGTACGAAGATCAGCTTCGACGGGGTCCAGCAGTGGGTCGCGCTGCAGGTCTCCCACGACCCGACGCAGGTGTACGTGCTGGTCTTCGCGGTCGCGATGCTGCTCGGCCTGGGTGGTTCGCTGCTGGTCAAGCGGCGGCGGGTGTGGCTGCGGGTCCGGCCTGCGGATGGGGACGGAAACGGTACCGTTGTCCAGGTGGGCGGACTCGCCCGCACCGACCAGGCGGGCTACGGCGAGGAGTTCACCCGGCTAGCGGATGAGCTGCTCACTGGCGGAAAGAGGAAGTAGAAGTGCCTGTCAACGAGACGTTGTCCCAGTACAGCGACTGGTCCTACACCACCGCGACCGCGATCTACGTCCTGGCGCTGGTCTTCTTCCTCATCGAACAGTCCTTCGGCGCCAAGGGCCGCCGCGCGGCCGAGCGCACCAAGACCCGGCAGCTCGTCGGCGCCGGCGCCCCGGTCTCCGGGACGACCGCCGACGTGCCCGAGCCGCCCGCGCCCCGCGGCCGCGCCGAGCGGATCGGCCGGATGGGTGCCTCGCTGACCGTGCTGGGCGTGCTGCTGCACTTCGCCGCCCTGCTCCTGCGCGGCCTCGCGACGCACCGCGTGCCGTGGGGCAACATGTACGAATACATCATGGCGGTGACGTTCATCGCCGTGGTGACGTGGCTGTGGGCGATCCGCAAGTTCCCGGTGCGCCACCTGTCCGGCTTCATGCTGCTGCCGATCGTGATCCTGATGTTCATCGGCGGCACGATGCTGTACACCGTCGCGGCCCCGGTGGTGCCCGCGCTGCAGTCGTACTGGCTCGTCATCCACGTGTCCGCCGCGGCGACGTCGTCGGGCATCTTCCTGGTGCCGGGCGTGGCGAGCGTCCTCTACCTGGTCCGCAACGCCTACGACCGCAACCCGCGCCGCTTCGCGCGGTTCGGCCCGAAGCTGCCCGCCGCGGACGTGCTGGACCGCGTCGCGTACCGCACCACGGTGTTCGCGTTCCCGCTGTTCACCTTCGGCGTGCTGTGCGGGGCGGTCTGGGCCGAGTCGGCGTGGGGTCGGTTCTGGGGCTGGGACCCCAAGGAGACCACCGCGTTCGTCGCCTGGGTGGTCTACGCCGCGTACCTGCACTCGCGGGCCACGGCCGGCTGGCGCGGCACCCGCGCGGCGGTGATCAACACGCTGGGCTTCGCGGTCACCGTGTTCAACCTGTTCTTCGTCAACCTGGTCACGACGGGCTTGCATTCCTACGCCGGGGTCGGCTGATGACGGATCCTCGCGAGTTCTCCGAGGAGCGCACGGACTCCACGGCCCATCCGGGACGGCAGCCGCAGCTGCCGCCGTTCCCGCCGGGCTACGACCCGAACCTGCCGCCCCTGCAGCCGAACTCGCCGTATCCGCCGCTGCCCCAGCCGTCCCGGCCCCGGCCGGAGATGTCCAGTCACGTCGTGCGGCCGCCCAAGCGCCCGCCCCGGTCCGGCTGGCGCAAGGCGGTGTACGTCGGCAGCGGGAAGCTGATCAACCCGGGGGAGAGCCCGGCGGAGCGGCGGCAGCGGGAGCTGGTGGCGCGCGTCAACCAGCCGCTGCGGGGCTGCTTCCGGATCGCGATGATGAGCCTCAAGGGCGGCGTCGGCAAGACCACGATCACCACCACGCTGGGCGCGACGTTCGCGTCCCTGCGCGGGGACCGCGTGATCGCCGTGGACGCCAACCCGGACCGCGGCACGCTGTCGCAGAAGATCCCGATCGAGACCACCGCGACCGTGCGGCACCTGCTGCGGGACGCCGACAAGATCACCCGGTACAGCGACGTGCGGGCGTACACGTCGCAGGGTGAATCGCGGCTGGAGATCCTCGCGAGCGAGCAGGACCCGGCGGTGTCGGAGGCGTTCTCCGAGACCGACTACCTGCGGGTCGTGAGCCTGCTGGAGCACTACTACAACATCGTGCTGACCGACTGCGGCACGGGCTTGATGCACTCCGCGATGAAGGGCGTGCTGGACTCGGCGGACGCACTGGTCGTGGTGTCGACGGGCTCGGTGGACGGCGCCACGAGCGCCTCGGCGACGATCGACTGGCTGGAGGCGCACGGCTACGGGGACCTGGTGAAACGGTCCATCGTGGCGATCAACTCGGTGCGCCCGAAGGCGGGCTCGGTGGACCTCGACAAGCTCGCCGCGCACTTCGGGGCGCGGGCGCGGTCGGTGTGCCGGATCCCGTTCGACCCGCACCTCGAAGAAGGCGCCGAGATCGAACTCGAGCGCCTGCAGCCGGCGACCCGGCTGGCACTGCTGGAACTGGCCGCCGCGATGGCGGACGCGTTCCCGCTGAAGGGCTAGTTCTTGCGGGTCGTGACGTTGGTGACGCGGGTGAGGGCCTGAGGTGAGGGGACGGGTCTTTCGGCGGCAGGATGAGAAGTACCACTAACTCGTCCGTCACGACTGAAAGACCCGTCCATGCTCCACCGTAATGCCCCGCTGT
>NZ_BAABIB010000113.1:0-23351 GCF_039542405.1 Amycolatopsis dongchuanensis | reverse complement strand
GGTCACCAACGCGCCAACCGCCCAGCGCCATGCGCTACACCCTCAACTGCGAAGAGCCTGTTTTCCTTCATTCTTGCGGGCTCCATTTAAGGTTCACTTGGTGAACCCCGTGACGGAACTGGCGACGAGGGGTGTTCCTTCGATCACCGTAGAGCTATTTCGTGCGCGGGGGGTCGCCTACTGCGTGCTCCTCTTATTGTCGTGGTCGGTATTCAGTGGCTGGCTGGGTGGAATATCTTCATCGGTTGTGGCTGCGCCATCGCCGACGTAACGGATCTTTGGCGCGGTCGGTTTACCGAGTGCGGCGCGGCGGGCGTTGAGGTCGTCAAGGCGTTCACGGGCGATACGGGGTTGCGGGCCGCTGATGCGTGGGCCTGGGCCGTTCCAGGGTGGTGGATGTCGGCCGCGGTGGGCGTAGCGCCACGTGACAAGCATGGGCGCGACGACGAGACCGCCCAGCATGACCAGGAGAGTCCAGAGCCACCACATTGCCAGCTAGTTCCCAGCGTGATTCGCGGTCATTTCTTGGTGAAAGCTCGCCGTCTTGATGGCAGGCGCACGCGAGATTAGCTTTCATTTTCCACTCTTGTGATGTTTGCTGCGCGGATTGCACGGCGGAAGTCTTTTCGATGCCTCCCGGTATCCAACATGAGGTCATAGAGTGTGTCCGGCAGATATCCCTTGCGGAGTCCCAGGTGGAAGAGATACTCGGAGATGCCGTTCTCCATGTCCGCGTCGGTGCACCAGCCTTCGTTCACGAGCTGGAAACCGAGCATCCCGTAGCTGCTCGCCGAACCCCGGTCGACCCGGAAATTCGTCAAGCATGGAGGTTTGGAACCAGAAGAGCCCGAGCAAACCGCCGCGGCTGCGCACGGTGGCTCCGCTGGCGACCAGGAAGTCGGCGAGTGCGATGACCGGTTGCAGGTCCCGGGTGCGTACGGCACGACGGAACGCCTGGATCAACTCGGTCTCGAAGGCATCGACTGCTTGCTTGGTCAGCGGTTCGGGCTTCCTGGTCATCTGCTTTCCGTCGCGCGGGTTACTCGGTTTTGTAGGTAAGGACGAGCCTGCTGTGGGTCTTGTCGATCACCGGTCCGGGCAGCTCGCCGTCGGGGGTGTCGGCGGGGTAGGCGACGAGGGTGGGCTTGCGTTCGTCGCGGTGCACCGACCAGGCGCGGATCTCGTCGCAGAGGTGGCGGGCGAGTTCGGTCGCGGCGGGGCCGTGCCCGGTGGCCCCCAGTTCCCATCGGGTGGTGTCGCCGTCCTCGCGGCGGCGGGAGGTGAGGTAGGCGAGCGAGCTGCCCTCTACCAGCGCGGGTGCGCGACCGGGCGAGATCGGGTCGCAGACGGCGGGCTTGGTGTCGGCGGGGACGTTGAGGCGGCACACGCGTGGGTCGGTGACGGTCAGCCGCAGCCATACCCCGTCGTGGGGCTCGTCGCCCGCGATGGTGACGCCGGACCATTCGCTGGCACGCGGCCGATCGAGCACTCCGTGCAGGACATCGAGGTCGAAGGGCTGGTCGCGGTCGAAGTGCAGGCGGATGGTCTCGTCATCGGTGATCGGCGCGGACTGTTCGCCTTCGTCCTCGCCGACGAGGTAGACGAAGCCGCACAGTTCGATGGAGTCGGAGATCAGCCGCCCGTCGCGGTAGGTGAACGCGACCGAGCGGGCCTGGCCGCGCCACCGCAGCGGCAGCACCACGCGGGCGCCGGAGGCGAGTTGCCGCCACCATGCCTGGGGAATGTCCCACGGGGACACGGTGGCGATCAGCCGGTCGTACGGGCCGTGCTCGGGGACACCGAGCGCGCCATCGCCGGTGACCACGTGCACGCCACCGTACCCGGCGGAGGTCAGGTTACGGGTGGCCTGCTCGGTCACGTCGGGGTCGATGTCGATGGTGACCACGTTGCTGTCCTGGCCGGTCAGTTCGGCCAGCAGGCTGGCGTTGTATCCCGTCCCGGCACCGATCTCGAGGATCTTGTTGCCGGGTTCGACGGCGAGCTGGTCGAGCATCATCGCCACGACGAACGGCGCGGAGGCGCAGGACAGCGAGGTGCCGTCGGCGAAGCGGTGGGTGATCACCGCCTGCCAGGGGTTGTGTGCGGCGTCCAGGTCGGCTTCGGGCACGAACTCGTGCCGCGGCACCTCACGCAGCACCCGCGCCACCTCGGGGCGCTTCGCGTAGCCCTTCTGCTGGACCTTGGCGAGCATGGTCTCGCGCAGGGCCTCCGGTGAGCTGGCGGTGGTGTCGGTGGTGTTGTTCATCGCGTCCTTTCATTCGTTGAGCAGCAGGCAGGCGTCCCACTGCGTGACCGGTGGCGTGTTCGTGCGGGCGGAGTGCTGGGCCAGCATGACCCCCGCGGTGCCGGTGAGCAGCCCGCGCCCGCCCGGAGGCTGGCGTGCCAGGTTGACGGCGAGACCATCGAGCAGGCGCGGGAGCGTGGCGGCGAGCTGGTCGTTGTGACGGCTGGCTCGCCAGGCAGTGTGCACAACCCCGGCCCAGCCGTGACACAGCGACACGTCACCGAGCCGGGCGAGCTGCTGCTCGTCGCCCAGGCACCAGGCCAGGATGTTCTCGGCGCACCGTCGCCGGGCGCGGTCGCCGAGTACGAGGCCGGCGACTTGTTGCGCGCGGGCGATGCCGGGCGTGCCGTAGCACCAGCTCGGTCTCGACGGGCCGGGCTGGTGCACGGCGCCACGTGCGTGGTCGGCCTGGCTGATGGCCTCGGGCCACCACGCCCGCGGCGGCACGCCGCAGCGCCAGCGGTCCAGCCACCGGCAGATCCGGTCGATGGCCGCGGTCTGCCCGGACACGACGATGCCGCGGCGCAGCGCGAGCGAGAGCAGCGTCAGCGGCCCGGCGATGCCGTGGGCCATGCCCAGGTTGCCGTGCCCCATCTGCCAGGCGGGGCCGGGGCCGGTGGGGCCGTGGGCGGCCCACCAGCCGGGCCGCCCGTCCGGACGGGGCTGGGTCAGGCACACCAGGTAGCGCAGCACCTCGCGCAGCAGCTCGTCGGCGGTGCCGCGGCGCAGCACGTAGGTGCCCAGCCCGGTCAGGCCGCCGATGAGGTCGAACTCGCGCTTGTCGGCCAGCTCGCCGCGGCCCATGCGCTGGTAGGCGGCCTCAAGCCGAGACCAGGTGATCTTCTCGACGTGGTCATCGAGCACGGATAGCGCCCGCCGTTGATCGGTGGCGACGAGGGTGAACGCGACCGCCGGTGCGCCCTCGAACAGACTCGCCTCCTCGGGGTGGGCCATCACCGGTTCGGCTACCAGTTCGGACAGCCAGCGGTGGGCGTCCTGGCCGCGTTCCAGGGCCAGCAGTGCCTGTCCGGCTGGGCCGTCGGCCAGCGATTGCGCGGTCACGGCTGCCTCTCGGACGTATTGCGCCAGGTTGCGGCGGCTTGGCGCGCTAGCCGCAAGCAGACGGCTTCCCGGTCCCGGTTGACGCCGAGGGCGCGGTTGTGGTGCATGTGCAGCAGAGCATGGAGGCACGTGTCGAGGTCGGCGTCGGCGGGCAGCGCGTGCCGGTACCGGCGCACCGCCTCGGCGCGAGCCTCCAGCGCCGCGGTGACCTCGGCCGTTTCCGCGGTATCCGGCCATGCCCGGTTACGGACCAGGCGGGCCACCTGGTCGACGTCACCGCGGTCGGGCACTGCCGAGGGCACCTGCCGGGGCAGCCAGTCGGCGGCGCGCTGGTGGTTGCCGAGGAACGCGGCGGCGAGATCGAACAACGACAGGCCGGTGGCCGCCACCGCCGACGGCCCCGCGGCGGTCTGGTGGGTGAGCCGGGCGAGGACGTAGCGCGAGTCGGTGGCGAACACGGTCTCGGCCTCGTCGATGGCCCGGTAGCGACCGGTCTCCGGGTAGTAGGTATCGAAGGCGCACCGGCTGAGCAGCCCCGCGGTGCGCAGCCGCTCGGCCCACGTGGTGACCGCAGCCAGAATCTTGTCAGCGTCGCCGTCGGTGCGCACGCGCAGGCGCAGATGGTCGGGCTCGTCGCCTTCCCGGGCCTGCGGGTAGCGCACGAACCACCAGTCCCGTTCACCCAGCTCGGCCAGCAGCTCCGGCAGCTCGTGCACCAGCAACGGGTCCATCCGGTACTCAGCCAGGTACAGCTTCGCGTAGAGCCAGCCCGATCGGGGCGACGCAGGCGGATGCCCGTGCTCGCGGCCGAGAACCGGAAGGGACTGCACGCGCGGGGCGGGCTCGGGTGCCTTCCGGGAGACCAGCGGCAGCACGACGAGGTGCGAGTGTCCGTCGAGCCAGCCGTCGGCATCCAGCTCGGGCGCCTCGACCAGGACGGCCTCGTCGTGCTGGCGCAGGTGGTGGAAGAGCACCTCCCGGTGCGCGGGCATCGTCAGGTTCAAAGGGAGCTGTTGATCGAAGTCGCGCAGCTCGACGCGGTCCGGGCAGCGCCACGTCGCGCGCCACTGCTCCAGCGCGTCGTTCCAGTGAGCCGGGTCGGCAGGCAGGGCTTCGCGGGCGAGCTGCCAGCGAGCCGGAGACAGGATGGCGCGCCGGTACCGCAGCCGCGGCCGAAACGGCAACTCCGCAGCGGTCGGCCCCCAGTCGAAGCCGATCCAGCCGCTGTCCAGCGCCCGAGACAGCTCCCCGAGCAACCGCGCGAGCGGCGGCTGCTGCTTCACCGCGAGCGCGTGCAGCACCATCGGCTCGATCACCTGGCGACGGGACAGGCTGACCAGGTGCAGGCGGCGGCGGGTCGCCGTGATCGCCAGATCGTCCACGCCGATCACGCTCTCGGAGTCTCGGTGGTGTTCGCCGACCGAGACGACTTCCGGTGTGAACCGCGGCAGGCGGGCGACGTTCTCCGCGCTCGGATACGGCGGCGTGAACGACATCTGTACGGCGAGCGCGCCCTCGGCGGTCGTCGGCAGTGCGGAGAACACCGCCGCCAGCCCGGCCTCAGGCACCAGAGGGCTCAACCGCGCCGACAGCGTGCCCGCGACCCGGCCCGGCGCCACGGTGAATCGGTACTCACCGCGCTCCAACGCGGCCACGCTGACGGCGTGGATGCGCGTACCGAGGTCGACGTGCGGCGGAACCGCGTCCGGGTTACCACCCGCGGCAGCCAGCGCCTCCACAGCGGCGTCGTCCAGCTCGACTTCGCGCTCGCCCCGGGCTGTCGCCTCCGTGATCCAGGACAGCAACAGGCGGTCGCGCTCGGAGAACACGTGCCGCCCGCTGACCGCCGGGCTGGACGGGTAGTCGCGCGGCCACCCCAGCCCCGCCGCAGAATCCACCACCGTGCGGACCGGGACGAGGGTTCCGGTGCCGTACCGGTCGCAGAACGCGGTGAAGTAATCCCGAAAAGCCCGGCTTCCGGTGTGCTCGCGCACCAGCCGCGCCAGCACTCCCGCGGTGCGTTCGATCTCCCGCACCACCCGCTGCGGCAGGCGGACATCGGCATCGAGCCGAAGATCGAGTGACAACGGCCCGCGGCGCGCTGGAACCAGCGCATTCATTCGGTCGGCCAGCCGCGCCCGCGCCCGTTCGTGTGAATTCTTGTTGAGTACGTCGAGCGCGTTGCGGATCTCGATCACCTCGGCCGCCAACGCGGCGACCGGCAAGTCCTCAAAATCGAGTGCTTGCACGGAATCGGCAAGGTAACCCAACGGGTCATTGACCGTTCCTGGCGCTCGCAGGCTGGTCACCAGAAAGCGGCGCTCCACTAAGGACAGCAGCATCGTGGTGGGGTCACCGGCCGCCGGGTACTCGGCCGTAAGCGCCTCGACCAACACCGGGAAACGGACCGGGGTGCCCGCGAGGCGGCGCACGGAGGCGACCGCAGGGGTGTTCCGGATGCTCACCACTTCCGCTTCGGCGAGCGCGAGTCGGTCACCGCACTCTTCGACGGCGTCGTGGAACACCACCTTCAGCCGCGCCAGCAGCTCCGGGCACGCCTCCAACCGCTGGATCACTTGCCGGAGCCAGCGGTTGTCGGGGCGGGCCACCACGCGATGCCGATCGCCGACGCGCACCTCCGTGCTGTCACCGATCGTGACTGGCGCGACTCCGGCGAACAGACCGAACGGGGTGGAGCGGCCGAAGCGCAGCACGTACCGCAGCAGCGCCTCCGTCGTCCGCCGCACCTCCCGCGGCGATCGCCGATGGCCCCGCAGAATCGCCTCGACACCCGAAGCGAGCACCGGGCTGGCATGGGTCACCGCCGCGGCCACCGACGGCCAGACCTCATCGAGCCATGCCCGGCAATCGAGGTCGTTGGACAGCACCGGCCACCGCGACGGAGCGAGTCGCTGCGCCGACGCGCGCAGTAACCCGGTACCGCAATGGCGGTAGTCCACCGTGGGCATCGCCAGCACCTCCAAGGATCAATCACGAAAAGCCACCAGGGCAGCGGGCGGGCCAGATGTCGGGGAACTCTGGCCCGCCCGCTGGTATCACCTCTGCGAGTGACAAGCCGAGATCTCGCAGGTCGAGCCACACCCGTCGTCGGTCTGGCAGGCCATCGCCTCCGGCCGGACCTGGTCGGTCTCTATCTGCACGTCCAGCTCGAACACCCCCGGTGATGCCACCTGCGGTGCTTCCATCAGAGCCGCGGTCACCGAAATCACCCCCTTTCCTTTCCTGTCTTGAATGAAATGGTCTTCTGTTCGCGTTCCAGGGAACGCGCAGTCCGCATTGGTCGTCAGGCTTCCTCGTCAATGCCACTGTCTTCGAGGAAAAGTCCACGCTTGCGAAGGATTGCCTTGCATGCCTCGCAGCGGTCCTTGCCATCCGGGACTTCGATCACGGTCGCGGGCGCACTGCACACCGCCCACCGGATCCGCAAGCCCCGAAACAGCAACGGCGGCGCAGAAGACAGCTCGACCGCGTGCAGCGAAGCGGTGAAATACCCGGGATACCAATGGATAGTGTCGACTGGACCGTCCTGTCCGCGGTCGTCGTCTTGAGGTGACCGCGGTGGCGGCTCCCAGGCTTGGAGCCCGGCCAGCAGGCGCTGCAGGGTTTCGAGGTCGACCGGACGAAACTCTCCGGGATCCGGGGGCTGGTCGCCCCCATTTTCGGGCGCGAGTACCGGCGCCGTCATTTCCGCGCCCGTTCACGCTGCTGCGCATCGGTGCCCAGCGGACTGGGGCGGTCGAAGTGGAGATATCCAATCCGGATCACGAACACCGCCGCGCAGAGAATGACCAATGTCCATTCCCACATGGAGGACTCCTTCACTCGATGACAGAGATCCGTCGAGACGGAACTCGATCGCGCATTTACCCGAGTTCCGTCCTGTCGTTCAGAAGTCAGGCGCGCCAGCTCGGCTCGGCCTGCGTCGGTCAGCTCGACACGAACGCTGATGCCGCCATTCGGGAAGTGGTGCGGCGCCACCGCCAGCAAGCCCTTGTCGATGAGGCCATGCGGGGTGGGATTGAGGTGGGACGGCAACGGGCGGCCCCCATCCACCACGAGATCACTGTGCAACGACAGGCCCCCGCGATCCGCGCGGCGGAGAACCTGCCACCGGGCGAGGTCGGACTCTGCAAGATCACGCAGGAGTCCGGCAGGCTGGCCGCCGGGATTCAGCACAGGCAACGAATCGCGAAGCGTCTTCACGCCAGCCCTCCGATCGCCCGGTCGATCTCCATGCATTGCGGACACCAGCGGCGGGCAGTGCCGGACGACGCTTCTCCGTCTCCGAGCCACGCACCGCAGGCGGCTACCGGCACCGGGCCGTCGAAGGAAGTGATCAACCGCGGCTGGCCGTCGCATGTCTCGCGCAAGTGCGCGAGGTCGTCGTAGTGGCGGTCGGGCGCCCACGTCGTTGGTTGCGTCAGAACGCGCATTACGCAGCCCTCCGATTCCGCGGGGCTGAGGGTCGCGCGGCGGGCGGGTGGACCGCGCGGCCCCCGGCGTGGGCTGACGGCGAGTCGGGGGATCGATGCCGCGCGCTCGCCCACGCCTGGGAAGACGCACGGTGGCGAGGAGCGCTCTCGCCAGGCAGGTGATCAGTCCCGCTCGTGCCGTGCGCTGCTGGCGCCACGCCTGCGCACCTCGGGGTGCGCCGCCAGCGGTGGTCGAGGTCGTCGTCGCGTGGCTGCGGCCGTTTGGGACCGGACCAGACAGCTACGGCGAGGCTGCTCGCCAGGTCGGTCTCCGGCTGATTCGCCCGGGGCACCGCGCCCGGATCAATGGCTGGTGCGCGGCGGGGACGGGGGCAGCCGCGCCCTGGCCCCGCCGCGGGCAGAACCTGGCCAGCCCGCTCGGGGTTCCGTACGCCGGACGAGGCGTGCCGTCCTGCGGACGAAGAGCTGGCCAGGGAGTCATGGAGACCATGCAGGAGCCTGCGCACAAAGCCAGGCGAACGGTGCCGCGCCGCCCGAGAACCACGCGCTCCGCGTACCGGCCGCTGCCTGCTGCGGGCGCGATCCCGCTGGGCCACGCACCCCGGACACAACGGGAACGGCGGGCACACCATCGGTGCTGGAACGATCACCCCGCCGCACAACGCGCGGAAGCCCTCAGCTTCGGCCGAGCAGATCGCCCGCCCCATGTCATCGTCGTAAACGAGGTGATCCAGCTCGTCGTCCTGGCAGGTCACCCAGATGGCGTGCTGTACGCGCGGACCCGGACGAAGGTCGCCGGCCTGGTCTTCGTCTCTCCGGTCGCTTGCCCGCATGGCGCCCTCCCGTCCGTGTTCGTTCGTGTTCGCGCCGTTGATGACCATCGGATGAAGCAGGGGCGCATTCGCAGGCCAAACCGGGGCCATTACCGGCCGGTTGGGGGCCACCCGTTCGTGCGCCGCGTCGCTTTGGGCTATCTCGGGCCAAACAAGGGCCATTTGGGGCCAGATCGAGGCCACTGGCGCTTGTTGCGCGCGTGAGCGATGGTTGCTGGTTACGGTGACGGGCAGGAGGCACGGGATGGTCGACCGAACACCACGTACGCGGCTGGAGCAACTGCTGTTCGCGCGTCACCTGTCGCTGGGTGACTTCGTGCGTGAGTTTCCCGAGCACGCCAAGGAAGCCGGGATCCACGCGCATACGTCGGAGCGGACGGCGAAGCGGTGGCTCCGGGGCGATCCGAGTACCCCGCGGGCGGAGTCATGCCGTGTGCTGGAGAGCTGGTTCGGTGAACCCGTGGAGGAGCTGCTCGGTCCGCCGAAGGCCGAGGTTGCCTCGCACCGCAAGTCCCCTCGGAGTGAACAGGAACTGATCGTGAACGCCGCTCGCCAGTCCGCCGAGCACGCCATCGAGTCGTCCTCGGCCATCGACCCAACCGCGCTGGAGCACCTGCACGCGGCAGCCGGGCGTGCCGCCCGCGCGTACTACGTCACCCCGCCCCTGGAGATGCTGACCGAGCTGGTGCAACTGCGCGACACCGTCTACGACCAGCTCGACCGGACCCACAAACCGCGCCAGCAGGCGGAGCTGTACCTGCTCGCCGGGCAGGTGTGCGGGCTGCTGTCGTCGGTGTCCTGGGATCTCGGGCACGCCGACGTGGCCGAGGAGCAGGCGCGGGCCGCCCATACCTATGGCAACGTCATCGATCACCCGTCATTGCAGGCGTGGGCGCGCGCGTTGCAGGTCACCGTCGCGTTGTGGTGCCGCCCGCGCCGGGCGGTGTCCATCGCGGAGGCTGCGTTGGAGACCGCCCCGGTCGGGACGGCTCGGGTTCGCCTGCACAGCGTGCACGCCCGCGCCCTTGCCCTGATCGGCGCTCGTGACGAGGCCCAGGCCGAACTCGAATCCGCGGCGACCGAACTCGATCGGGCAGGCGGGGACAGCTTCCTGGACGAGATCGGTGGCGAACTGGCCTTCGACCGTTCGCGTGCCGCGTTGTGCGGCGGCGCCGCCTACGTCGCGCTCGGCGACGGCCAGCGTGCCGAGTCCGAAGCCAGCCGCGCACTCGCCTTGTTCGACGAGATGCCGGACGCTCAGCGGTGGGGTGCGGGTGCACTGGGCGCCCGCGTTGACCTGGCCACGGCCAGGACGTTGCACGGCGACCTGGCCGGTGCCCAGCACGCGCTGGGGCCGGTGTTCGAACTCGAGCCAGCTCGCCGGACCGAGGCGATCACGCAGCGGCTGCATGGCCTCGGCCGTCTGCTCGGCGCCACCCGCTACCGCGGCGCGGTCGAAGCAGGTCACATCGGCGAGGAGATCGAAGCGTTCACCGCCGCCAGCCTCGCCCGGGTGACCGCCCGCCCAGCCCTGCCGTCCGGGAACTAGCCGGGCATCGACCGAGCAGCCACGCTCTCATTGGCCGCCGCAATGGTCGCGTTCTCGTGCGTCCCAGGCGTCCAGGATCGCGCGCTCCTTGTCCGGCGCGATCCCTTGTTCGTTGGCGCGTTCATGCGCGACGGCGCCTTCGCCATCATGCAGCCATGCCCAGGTGTCGGTTGCCGTGTCGGCGAGCGGCCTGGTGATCAGGCCAGCATCACGCGCCTTGGCAGAGTCGACGGCCCAGGCGCCGCGGTAGGTTCGCCACAGCGGCAGTTCGGTCCACTGCGCGACGCCTTGGGCGACGAGCCATTCCTCGTCGGTGATCCAGGTGAAGGTCGCGTCCGAACCGGTCGCCTGCTGGCACGCGGTCAGGAAGTCGTTCATCGTCTCGCGTCCGCTGGCGGTCACGTTGAATGTGCCGACCGGCCCGTCGGCCGTGGCGGTATGCAGCGCGAAGGTGGACACGTCGCGGACGTCGACGGGCTGGATGCGCCGGTCCGGTTGGCCGGGCGCGAGAACCCGCCCTCCACGTGCGACGCGGTGAAGCCACCAGGGCAGACGGCCGACGTACTCGTAGGGGCCGAGGATGACGCCGGGCCGCAGCAGCACGGTGCGGTCGTGGCCGAACACCTCGGTGACGGCGCGCTCGCATCCGGCCTTGGTGAAGCCGTAGACCGAAGGCCCGGGGTCGCCGTCGAAGCCGAAGTCCGGGCCGGCGTCGCTCGGACAGTCGAGCACCCTCGACTCTTCGGTCAGAGGTTCGACCGGCCAGCCCTCGTACACCGACACGGTGGAGATCAGCACGTACCGGCCGACGACCGGTTCGAGAGCTTTTGCCACCGCGAGCGTTTCGCGCGGGACGAAGCTGCTGGTGTCCACCGCCGCGTCCCACGGGCCGCCTGCAGCCAGCCGGGCGAGATCGTCGGGGTTCGTGCGATCGCCGCGGATGGTGGTAACGCCGGGAACGTCGTGGCCGGTCTGGCCACGACGGAAAGTGGTGACCTCCCAGCCGCGGTCGAGGGCTTCTTCAACGACGGCGCGGCCGAGGAACCAGGAGCCGCCAAGCACCAGCAATCGAGCCATACCGCCATCCTGGCGAATGCTTGGGCGGTTGCGCTATGCGCCCCGGTGGCAACTGCGTCACCACCTGGCTGTGACGAGTTGTTGATCGGAAGTGACCCGCAGCATCCGGACTGGTCGCCGAGCCGAGCAGGATATTCCTCCATCATTCACCCCCTCATGGTGGGTAACGCCGGTTCGACACGGGCGCAGATACCTAGCTCGCCGAGGGGGAGTCCGAGGAGGGCGACGGTCTGGGCGACACGAACGACACGGACAGCGAACTGCTGGACGACGAGGTCGGCGAAGCGCGGTCCGGACGCCTGGTCGCCCTCGCCGACGACGGCGACGTGGACCTCTACGCGCGCGACATCGGCGTGGAAGGGCCGGCGCGTCAGCCGAGGAGGCGGCGATGCACACCATCCCGGTCGAGGACGACTGAGCGAACACCGGCAGGGTCGGACGCCCTCTTGATGCCGCGCGTGGACGACGGCACCGGCCCGGTCGCCGTCGCTTCGCCGACCTGGGTTTCCTGCCCCCCGTGCCGGCATCCGCGGTCAGTGCATGCTCCACCCGCCGTCGACGCAAAGTGTGGTGCCGGTGATGTAGGAGCCCGCCTCCGAAGCGAGGAGCAGCAACGGGCCGGCGAGTTCGCCGAGCGCACCGGTACGACCGGAGGGGATCCGGGCGAGGACCGTGTTGAGCCCGGCCTCGTGGCCGAGCAATGGCGCGGTCATCTCCGATGCGAAGAAGCCCGGGGCCAGTGCGTTGACGCGGATGCGGTGCTTGCCGGACCACTGCCGGGCGAGGTCCCGTGTCATGCCGAGGATCCCGGCCTTCGAGGCGGAGTAGGAGGCCTGCGGGATGTCACCGACGGTGAGACCGAGCGCGGAGGACACGTTGACGATGGAACCGCCGTTGCCCGCCGTGATCATGGCCCGGCCGGCGGCGACGGCCATGTGGTAGGCGCCCACCAGGTTCACCGCTATCAGGTTCGCGGCGTCGTCGGGCGTGTCGCGTTCGGCCCGTACGGCGTACCCGGTGCCAGCGTTGTTCACCAGGATGTCGATGCCGCCGAGTTCGCGGGTCGTGGCGTCGACGAGCGCGTCGCAGTGTCGAGGGTCCGTCACGTCGATGGGCAGGGCGATGCAGCGCCGTCCCCGGTCGAGCACGGACTGCCGGACCTCCTCGAGCCGGTCGGCCCGGCGCGCGCCGATCGCGACGTCGGCGCCTGCGGCGGCCAGCACCCGGGCGAAGTAGGCGCCGAGACCGGATGACGCGCCGGTGACGACGGCGACCCGGCCGTCGAGCCGGAACTGCGGGGTGTCGCCGGGGGCGCTCACGATACCGGCCCAGCGGGGGTTTTCGCGTCCTCGAGGGACTGTGCCATCCGCCGGAGGCTGCCGCCCGAGGCGAGACCGCCCAGGGCGAGCGCGAAGAGGTCGTCGGCGAGGCGGAGGTCGGCCTGCTCTCCCCGGGGTGTGAACCAGTGCTGCATCCAGTCGAGCATGCCCACGATCGCGCGGGCGACCGTTCGCGATTCGGCGGGCAGGGAGAACTCGCCCGTGGCGGCGCCTTCGGTGAGCAGGGCCTCGACGGCGTTCATGTAACGGGTGTCCATGTCCCGGAACTCCGCGAACTTCCCGGACAGCTCCACGTGCCCGATGTTGCGCAGGTACACGAACGCCGCCGGGTAGTACTCGCTGAAGATCCGCACCTGCGTCCGCACGAGCGAGCGCAGGCGCAGGGTGACCGTGCTGGCCGAGTCCGAGCACAGGCGGTCCAGTTCCGCCAGCAGGGCTCGTGCCGGCTTCTCCACGACCGCGAGCAGCAGATCTTCCTTGCTGTTGACGTAGTTGTAGATGCTGCCCTTGAGGATGCCCACGCGCGCTGCGATGTCCTCCAGTGTGGCGCTGTCGTACCCGCGCTCCCGGAACTCTTCGCTCGCGGCGAGGACGATCTCCGACCAACGGCTCGGGCGAGGCATGTGCTTACTCCCTCAGCAGACGACGGCGCCGGCGTTCTCGCGGCCACTTCGACAGGATTGCACCACGGGAACCGCGAGCCGCGAGTGCGGGCCCGCGGTTCCCGGGAGGTGCCTCACGGTGCGTCGAACCGGACCGGGAAGCGCTCCATACCCCTGGTGAGGAGGACCGGCGACCAGTGCAGCGGTTCCTCGGTGAGCGAGAGCCCGGGCAGGCGCTCGAACACACGCGGGATCGCGATGGACGCCTCCAGCCGGGCCAGCGGTGCACCGAGGCAGTAGTGCATGCCGGCGCTGAATCCGAGCTGCCGCCCCGGGCGGCGGGTGATGTCCAGTCTCTCCGCATCCTCGAACGCCGTCGGGTCGTGGTTGGCGGCCGACAGGACGAGGAAGACGCGCTGCCCCCGGCGCAGTGTCCGGCCGTGCAGCTCGGTGTCCTCGGCCATCAGGCGGACCACGCTCTTCGCTGGCCCGTCGAACCGCACCAGTTCCTCCACTGCGCCGCTGCGCAGCCCGGGGTCGGACTCGAGGAGCGCACGCTGGGCGGGATGGCGCAGCAGCGCCAGTACGCCGCTGCCGATGAGGTTGGTCGTCGTTTCGTGGCCCGCGAACAGCAGCAGCACGCCGGTGGCGATGACCTCGTCGTGGCTCAGGGAGTCGCCCTCGTCCCGAGCGCTCACCAGGGCGGACAGCAGGTCGTCCTGCGGCCGCCGTTCGTGCGCCCGCACCAGCTCGGACAGGTAGCCGGTCAGCTCGGCCATCCCGGCCGCACCCCGGCTGTGCCGGTCGGCGTCGCTGAGCGCGCCGAAGACCAGTCCGCTGATCTGGTCGGACCAGTCCTTGAACAGGCTGTGGTCCTCCCGGGGCACCCCGAGCATTTCGGCGATGACCGAGGCGGTGAGGGGATACGCGTAGTCGCGGATGAGGTCCGTCCGTCCCGTACCGGCCTCGATCGCCTTGTCCAGCAGCTCATCCGCGAGCTCGGCGATGCGGGGCTGGACCCGCCCCGCCGCGCGGGGGGTGAAGGCGCGGCTGAGCAGTTTCCGCAGCCGCGTGTGGTCGGGCGGGTCCTTGAAGACCATCCAGTCCTCGAGGACGCCGAACGCCGCCCGCAAGGCGGGGTCGCTGTCCGGACTTTCGAGCTTGGTGCGCCGGTAGGGGGCGATCCGGTCGGAGGAGAACCGCTCGTCGCGCAATGCCGCGGTGACGTCGTCGAACCGGGTCAGGAACCAGGACCGGTACTTCTCGCTCCAATGCACCGGATCGTGTTCGCGCAACGCGGCGAGCAGCGGGTACGGGTCCGTGACGGCCTCGGGACTGAGCAGGTCAGCCTGCTCGACATTGACCTCGGAAGTGCTCATGGTGCCTCCAAAACAGCGACGACGCAGGCGTTGCCGTCCAATGCGGACACCCCGCCGCCCATGGTCTCGACCACGCCGAGGCGCGCCCCGTCCACCTGGCGCCCACCGGCTTCTCCCCGCAACTGCCAGACGATCTCGGCGACCTGTGCCAGCCCGGTCGCACCCAGCGGATGCCCTCGGGACAACAGACCGCCGGACGGGTTGACGGGCACGGCTCCGCCCAGAGCTGTGGTTCCCTCGGCGGCGGCCTTACCGCCGGCACCGGGCGGAACCAGGCCGAGGGCTTCGGTCGTGACGATCTCGCCGATCGTGAAGGCGTCGTGCACCTCGACGACGTCGACATCGGTGACGGCGTCCAGTCCCGCGGCCGCGAACGCGTCAGCCGCGGTGTCCCGCACGATGTCGTACCCCCAGACGTGCGGCGAACCGGAGTTCCACGGCGCGCCGGAGCGCATCGCGAGGCCGCGCACCGCGACCTGCCGCGGTGCCCCCCTTGCCGGCCCGAGGACGGCGGCCGCGGCTCCGTCCGACGTCGGGCAGCACTGCAGGAGAGTGAGGGGATCGGCGATCATTCGCGAGCCGAGCACGTCGTCGGTCGTGTAGGAGCCCGAGTACTGCGCCCGCGGGTTGTGCAGGGCGTGCGCGTGGTTCTTCACCGAGACGGCGGCCAGCTGTTCCTTCGTCACGAGACCCAGGTGCAGGTAGCGGGACGCGCTCATCGCGTACAGCGCGGGAAGCGCCAGTCCGCCACGCCCTTCGGGGTCGGTGGGCTCGGGCGTGATCGCTCCCGAGAACGCGACGCTCATCTGCTCCAGCCCGAGGGCGAGCACCCGCCCGTAGCGACCGGTGCGCACCGCCTCGTGTGCCTCGAGGAAAGCCGTGGTGCCGCTCGCGCACGCGTTCTCCACCGTCACCACCGGGACGCGTGTGATGCCCATCGCGCGCAGCACGCGCTGGGCCATGCCCGCGGGTCCGAAAACCGTGCCGACCCACACCGCGTCGATCGCCGACACGCCGGCGTCGTCGAACGCCTCGCGGACGGCTTCGAAGGCGAGCGAGACCAGGTCTCGTTCCGGCTGCCTGCCGAAATGCGATGTTCCGACACCGTGCACCGCAACCGCCGTCACTGGAGTACCTCCACCTGGAGGTCGCCCTCGGCCGAGAGGTCGGTGAGCCGGACGCGGCTGCCGATCGGCGGGACGCGGTCGTTTGGCCAGTCGGCGGGCAGATGAGCGAGGATCCGGGGGCCGTCGTCGAGATCGACGTAGGCCAGTGCGTAGGGCGGGGTCCGGTCCGCGACGGGTATCCGCACGACCGTACTGCTCCACACCGTGCCTTCGGGACCGAAGACGGCGGGTTCGGCCTCGCCACCGCAGGACGGGCAGCGCGGCCAGGCGTACGGGGCCGCGGCGCCGCACGACGGACAACGCACGCCGGTCACGCGCCACCGGCCGTCGCCGGAGGCCTCCATCCGAGGGCGTGTATCGACGGTGATCACAGGGCTCATCGGGGTGCTCCTGACATTGGGATCACCCCTACGTAACCAAACCTTAGTCAGTTTATCAAGCCCGGGTTTCGACCTCCCATTCGCCAGAAATCACGATGAACTGGATCTTTCGCTGGGAACCTTGACAGCATCGGTGACGTAGGTCATGGTGTCTCCAGCATTTAACTGAACGCTGGTTTGGCAACGAGGGCTTTGTTGAACCAGCCTCCAAGGAGGTCCGACCGATGAAGTTCGGCTTGTTCGCCATGCCGGAGCACCCACCGATCGAGAACTGGACGCTGTCCTACGACCGGGACATCGACGACATCGTGCTCGCCGAGAAGCTGGGGTTCAGCGAGTACTGGATCGGTGAACACCACACCGGCGGGTACGAGAACGTCCCCGTGCCCGAGTACGTGATCGCGAAGGCGTCCGCGTTGACCCACACGATCCGCCTCGGTACGGGCGTGGTCAACCTGCCGTACCAGGACCCGTTCCAGGTCGCTGAGCGGCTGGCCTTCCTGGACCACCTGACCCACGGCAGGCTCGAATACGGATTCGGTGGCGGCGGGCTGCCTACTGACCAAGCCCTCTTCGGCCTCGACCGGTCGGAGGCCGCCCCCCGCACCAACGAGGCGCTGGAGATCATCTGGCAGTTGCTCACCACCGAGGAACCGGTCAACTACGAGGGCGTGTACTGGAAGTACGAGAACCGGCAGCTGCAGGTCGGCCCGTACCAGGATGTGCCCCCGTTCGCGATCGCGGGGCTGACCGGAACCCACAACTACGCCCGCTGCGGCGCCAAGGGCTGGAAGGCCCTCAGCGTGTACTTCGCACCGATGGACAACCGCGGGTACGCCGGGGCGCCCGATCTGGCCGCACACGCGAAGGCACTCACCGGGGCCGCTGTGGAGGCGGGTCTCGATCCCGCCGACGCCCGCCGGAACTGGCGGGTCAGTCGCGAGGTCTACGTGTCCGACAGCAAGGACCAGGCGATGGCGGAGATCCGGGAGGGCGTGCACCGCTCCTACGAGTACCTGCTCGGTCTCGGCCTCGGTGCCCTGATGAAGAAGGGCGAGGGCATGAACGACGCGGAGCTGACCTTCGAGTGGATGGCCGAGGAGATCCCGTGGATCATCGGCAGCCCGGAGGACTGCGTCCGGCAGATCCGGGAGCTGGAGGAGGCCACCGGCGGGTTCGGCACGCTGCTCATCAACGCTCGCGACTGGGTGACCACGGACAAGTGGAACCGTTCACTGGAACTGTTCGCCCGCTACGTCATGCCGCCGTTCACCAAGCGCGAGAACCTGGCACGCCGCAACCGGCTCGCCGCGGTCGCGCTGGGCAAGGCCTGAGCGGGGAGCGATGACCCGACTCGGCGGCAGGGGCGCCACCGGGACCGTTGGCGCACCGGGAACCGGGACGCCGCATCGCGACCGCCGAGCGGGGCCGGCGAGCGGCGGCAGGCGACGCACGTCGCCCTGAACGCGCGGCGACCAGGCGAGTGGGACGGGTCGGCCGGCGAGGCCGTCCCGGGTCTCGCCAAGCGAACTCCGGTTCGACGGCGGGGCAAGCGGCGGGAGAACGCGGTCGGCTTGGCACGCAGGCGGTCACCCGCCGCGGGCGCCGTGTTGTCGTTCTCCGGTGGCTGCCGCCTCGGCACCGGGAGATCCGCCCGCGGGCGGTTGCGGGGGCGGGAAGGCGGGGGGCAGCGCGGGCTGACAGCGACGGTTCAAGGAGGAACCCCAACATGACGAATTCCGAGTACGCCGGCCAGACGGCTCTCGTGACCGGCGGCGGCAGCGGGATCGGCAAGGCGATCACCGGCGCCTTGCTCGACCGCGGGGCGAACGTGGTCGTCCTGGAGATCTCGCCGGAGAACATCAAGGCCGCGGACGCCGAGCTGGACGGCCGTGACCGGCTCGCGTGGTCGACGGGTTCGGTGGCGGTCGCCGCCGACGTCGACGCCGCCTTCGCGCTGGCCGCCCAGCGGTTCGGCACGGTGCACCACCTCGTCAACAACGCGGGAACGGCGTTGCTGTCGCTGGTCCAGGACTGTTCCGAAGAGGAATGGGACCTGATCGTCGACACCGTGCTGAAGGGCACGTTCCTGTGCACACGCGCCTTCGCCCGCCAGGCGATCGACGGCGGCGCGGGCGGCTCGATCGTCAACATCTCCTCGCTGAACGCGGTCGCCGCGACGGACGGGCTCGGGCACTACTGCGCGGCGAAGGCCGGGGTCATGCAGTTCACCCAGGTGTGCGCTGGGGAGCTCGGGCGGTACGGAATCAGGGTGAACTCGATCGGCCCGGGTACGGTGAACACGCCGCTCGGGGCCGGTTTCACGGTCGGGCGAATCGGCCAGGAGTTCCTCGACCGCACCCTCGTCACGCCGCTGCGCCACCAGGAGGCGAGCGATATCGCCGACGTCGCGCTGTTCCTCATGTCGCCGGCGGCGCAGCGGATCACCGGACACTTCGTTCCCGTCGACGGCGGCCAGCACGTCCGGGGCCTGCACTCCTATTGGGACGTCGCGGAGGCCCAGGGGCTGGTATCCCGGCCCGCTCACCGTGTGTGACCGTACTGATCGGAGCCACATGACCACGACCACCACCACCGCCGCGCCGCGCTCGGGTACCACTGATGATCGGGGCTTCCCCCGATACTGGGACGAGGAGCGGGAGACTCTCGCCCCGGCGGCGCGCGAGAAGATCATCCTCGAGCGCATTCAGCACCAGCTGCACTACGCCTACAAGCAGCTGCCATTTTACCGGCGCCACTACCAGGAGCACGGGTTCCATCCCGGCCAGGTCCGCTCACTCGAGGACTTCACCACCCTGGTCCCGGTGATCACCAAGAAGATGCTGGTCGAGGACCAGCAGCAGAACCCGCCGTTCGGCAGCTACACCCCGCCGGCCCGGCCGGGGGAGATCGCCCGCATCCACGGGTCGTCTGGTACGTCGGGGACGCCCACCATGTATGCCGTGTCCAAAAAGGACTGGCAGCGGGCCGCCGATGTGCACGCGATGGCCCAGTGGTGTGCCGGTATCCGGCCGGACGACATCGCGCAGATCGGATTCCCCTTTGGTCTCTTCTTCGGGGGCTGGGGGGTGCTGCAGGGGCTGGAACGCATCGGCGCCACGGTGTTCCCCCTCGGAGTGACCGATTCCGAGAAGCACCTCGAGTTGATCAGCCGGCTCGGCACGACGGTGTTCACCGCTACGCCGTCGTACTGCGTTCACCTGCTCTCGGTCGCGGAGAAGCTGGGGATGGACCTGAGACAGAGCACGGTGCGTCACCTGCTCGTCGGCGGTGAACCCGGCGGCAGTCTGCCCGGCACACGCCGGATCATCGAGGACGGCTGGGGCGCCATCGTCGCCGACGCCGGCTCGACCTCGGAGATGTACCCGTTCCAGACCAGCGTCTCCTGCGAAGCCCACGCCGGCGTCCACCTCATCAACGACGAGGTGTTCACCGAGGTGGTCGACGCGCATGACCCGAACACCCCGGTCCCGGCCGGTACACGCGGCGGCGTCGTCTACACCCATCTCTGGCGCGAGTCGCAACCGATGATCCGGTTCGCGCCGGGCGACGAGACCTACCTCGCCGTCGAACCCTGTGCGTGCGGGCGCACCTACCCCCGCCTTCCCGAAGGCATCCTCGGCCGGCTGGACGACATGCTCGTCATCCGCGGCGCCAACGTGTTCCCCAGCGCGATCGAGATCGGCCTGCGCTCCCTGCCCGAACTCGGCCCGGAGTTCCGCATCCGGGTCAGGAAGGTGGGCGCGCTCGACGAGCTGACGGTCGAAGCCGAACTCACCCACGCTGTCACCGCCGCGTATCGCGAGCTTCCCCCCGACGATCGCGAACAGCGGCGGCAAGGGCTGATCCGGAGGGCGGAGGAAGTCCTCCGGCAGCGGATCAACATCCGGGTGCCGGTGCAACTGCTGGAGCCGGGGACGCTGCCGGAGACCACCTTCAAGGCCAGGCGTGTCCTCGACGAGCGCCCGCGGGACACCGCGCCATGACGAAAGGGACATCGTGATCGTTCGACTCACCCGTACTGACGCGCTCGTCGCCGAGGCAGACGACTGCGCCCGGCTGCACGTCGGCACGACCCTCGCACCGGACGAGGTCGACGCCGCCCTGCGTGCCACCGGCACCGGCCGGCTCGCCGAGGACGGCAACGCACTGCTCGACCTGCGGACACTGCATGCCCGTGCCCGGTCGGCGGCCGCCTCCGCGGACTGGGCGGACCGGTGGGAGGCGATGATCGCCTACGCGCGGAAGAAGGGGTGGATCACCGCCGACGGTACCGCGGTCCAGGCCCACGTCGAGGCCGCGCCGACGCCGCGCGCGTGATGGGCACGGAGGAGCGGATGAGGCAGCCGGCGATCGACGTCGCGCACGGGGCGACGGGAGAACCGCGAATCGAGGGGATCGTCGATCGGGTCGAGCGGGTGGCGGACCGGGTGGTCGCGGTGACCTGGCGTGCGGCCGACGGCCGCGAGCTACCGCCGTGGACGCCCGGGGCGCACATCGACGTGGAGCTCGCCCCGGGCCTGGTGCGGCAGTACTCGCTGTGCGGGGACCCCGCCGACCTGTCCCGATGGCGGATCGCGGTGCTCCGCGAGCCGGAGGGCCGCGGAGGCTCCTGCCGGGTCCACGACCTCGAACGCGGCGACCGGCTGTGGTTGGGCGGGCCACGCAACAACTTCGAGCTCTGGTCCGCGTCCCGCTACGTGTTCATCGCGGGCGGGATCGGTATCACCCCGATCCTGCCCATGGTCCGAGCCGCGGACGCCGCTGGTGCGGACTGGTGCCTCCACTACGGCGGGCGCGACCGGCGGTCGATGGCCTTCGTCGACGAACTGGCCCGCTACGGGGACCGGGTCGCGGTGCGACCGCAGGACGAACAAGGGCCGCTCGACATCGACGCCATCATCGGGGCGACCCGGCCCGGCACCCGCGTCTACTGTTGCGGACCGGAGGGACTGCTGGCCGCGGTGACCGAGCGGTGCGCGGCCTTGCCCCCCAGGTACCTGCACACCGAGCGCTTCCGGGGATCGGTGACCGGAACGGACCACGACGGGCCGATCGAGGTCGAATGCCGGGCCTCAGGGGTCACGGTGACCGTGGGGCCGGACGAGTCGGTGCTGGACGCGCTGGAACGGGTGGGCGGGGTCGTCATCGCCTCGTCCTGCCGCGACGGGGTGTGCGGGACGTGTGAGGCGACGGTGCTCGACGGCGTTCCCGACCACCGGGACGTCGTCCTCAGCGAGGAGGAACGGGCTGCCGGTGACGTCATGATGACCTGCGTTTCGCGTGCTCGGACGAGTCGGCTCGTACTGGACCTCTGATGGCGGGGGTGACCGGTCGGGGAGTCGGAAGGGAACGGGAGAAAATGGACAGTTCCGCCCTGGTGGCGGACCCGGCGATGCTGCGCGCCGCGTTCGCGTGCTTCCCGTCGGGAGTCGCCGCGGTGTGCGCGATGGTCGACGGAGCGCCGTCCGGATTGGCCGCCAGTTCGTTCACCTCCGTGTCGCTGACGCCGCCGCTGGTCTCGATCTGCGTGCGGAATGAGTCGGAGACCTGGCCGTTGCTGCGTGAGCACGATCGGCTGGGGCTGAGCATCCTCGCCGAGAACCATGGGCGCACCTGCCGCACGCTGTCGAGCAAGCGCGGCGACCGGTTCGCCGGCGTCGACTGGCTGGCCAACCAGGACGGGAGCGTTCTGGTGCGCGGTTCCAGCGCCAGGATGATCGTGTCGGTCCACGACGAGGTCGAGGCAGGCGATCACGTGCTCGTGCTGCTGCGGGTTCACTCGCTCGTCGCGGAGCCGCACATACCGCCGCTGGTGTTCCACGGCAGCCGTTTCCGCCGGCTTGCCGCCACCGTCGATCCCGCGGAGGACGAGGATGACAAGAGCAGTCGTTGACAATCCGGCGAAGGCCCGTTGCGACAGGGCCGGGCGAGCTGTCTCGGCCATCGGTCGCGGCAGCCCGGTTGTCGTGATCGACGATGTGGCCGGGCGGAGCGACGGGGTGCTGGTGTTCGCCGCGGAATGCGCGACACCCGCGCTGGTGGCGTTCGCTGTTCGGCACGGTTCGGGTTTCGTCTGTGTGGCCCTGCTCCCGGAGGATTGCCTCCGGCTGCGGATACCGCGGATGCCCTGTCTGGACGAGGACGCGGGCGGTCCCGCTTATCGGGTGACGGTCGACGCGGTCGGCACCGGCACCGGAATCTCCGCGGCCTCCCGCGCCCGCACGATCGCCGCGCTCGCCGCGTCCGGCTCGGGTCCCGAGGACTTCATCCGTCCCGGCCACGTCATGCCGGTGCGCGCCTGTCCAGGAGGCGTCCTGGACAGGCCCACGAGCGTCGAGGCGGGGATGGACCTCACGCGGCTGGCAGGCAGGCGACCTGCGGCCGCCCTGACGGCGGTGGTGAGCGACGACCGACCTGCCGAGATGGCGGGCCCTGCCGAGCTCGCGCGTTTCGCCCGGGCACACGGACTGGTCCTCGTGTCCACCACGGACCTCGTCGTGTACCGGCGCCGCACCGGCTGTTGACCCCACCGGAGCGATTCGCCCGGATCCGGTTCGGCTGCGGGTTGCCCGACGGGCCGTCATCGACGCCTCCGCACTTCCCGGCCGGCGGTGATCGGGTCGGCCCGCCGAAACCGCGTCGGCGCCGGTGCGGTCCATTCCGGGGAGACCGTCTGCGGCGGCCTGCGCGCGCGTCTGCGTGAAGTCCTGGGTGCTGAGGTTGGCGACCTCGCCTTCCACACGGCGATCGAGGACGAGCCGCGGCCCGAGGGGAACCACGTCACTCTGGTGTTCGACACTTCGCTGGTCGGTGGAGACGACGTCGAGGTCGTCAGCCGCAGCGATCTGTGGGAAGCGGTGTGGATCAGGTGGGATGACATCCAGGACACCGACCTCTACCCACCGCTGGTCCGGCGACGGCTTCCGGTGGGCACGCTCCGTGATGAAGCCTGGTGGCCGCCCGAGCTCAGCTCGGCCCCCAACGATGGCGAAGGCTGTCCTCAGCCCTGCTGGCGCATTCGCGCCGAGATCAACTACGGAGGGTTAACGCCCAGTCATCTTGTCGGCCTCGTGTGTAGATCTGGACACACAAGATGATGATGCGGGTTTGTGACCGACGCCGGTAGTATGGACGGTTCGCCTGTCTCCGCACGTTAACAACTCGTTTCAAAATGATCGGCGCGTCTGCTGGCCGTAGTTGATCAAGTGTGGGCATGCTG
>NZ_BAABIB010000112.1:0-24998 GCF_039542405.1 Amycolatopsis dongchuanensis | reverse complement strand
GCTCCACCTGCATCCGCCGATCCTCGCGGACCGCGGACATCCCTGAAAGGTAGGGCGGGCGTGACCGATGAACACTCCTTCCTCCGATTGCAGGCCCGCACGCAGCGCTTCACCCTCGGCACGCCCCGCGAGTTCCGCGTCGCGCCGGACGGCACGCGGTTGCTGTTCCTGCGGGCGGAATCGGGCGTGGACCGGCGCAACAGCCTGTGGGAGCTGGACCTGGCCGACGGCACCGAGACGAAGGTCGTCGACGCCGCACGCCTGCTGCCCGGCGAGGAGGACCTGCCGCCGGAGGAGCGCGCCCGGCGCGAGCGCAGCCGCGAGAGCGCGGGCGGCGTGGTCGGCTACGCCACGGACGCCGGGCTGCGGCTGGCCGCGTTCTCCTTGTCCGGCAAGCTCTACACCGTCGACCTCGCGACACGGGAGGTCACCGAGCTGGTCAGCAGCGCCGTGGTCGACCCGCGGCCGAACCCCACGGGGACGCACGTGGCGTACGTGCGGGACCGGCGGCTGCGCGTGATCGAGCGCGCGACCGGGCAGGACCGGATGCTGGTCGACGAGGACGGCGAGGACATCGCCTGGGGGCTCGCGGAGTTCATCGCGGGCGAGGAGCTGGGCCGCGCGCGCGGCTACTGGTGGTCGCCCGACGGGGCGAGCCTGCTCGTCGAGCGCAGCGACCGCGCGGGCGTGCCGCGGTGGAACATCGCCGACCCGGCGAACCCGCAGAACCCGGTGAACACCGTCGCCTACCCCGCGGCGGGGGAACGCAACGTCGACGTGTCGCTGGCGTTCGTGGGCCTGGACGGCACGCGCGTGGACGTCGAACGCGGCGACTGGGAGTACCTCGTCGCGGTGCACTGGTCGGCGGGCGGGCCGCCGCTGCTGGCCGTGCAGAGCCGGGACCAGCGGACGTTCCAGATCCTCGCCGCCGACCCGGAAACCGGCGCGACGAAGCTGCTGCACACCGAGACCGATCCGCAGTGGGTCGAGATCGTGCCCGGGGTGCCGGCGTGGACGGCCGACGGCAGGCTGGTGCGCGTGAGCGCCGCCGACGGCAGTTACCGGCTGATCGTCGACGGCACGCCCGTCACCGGGCCGGAGCTGCAGGTGCGTTCGGTGCTCGACGTCGGCGAGGAGGTGCTGTTCAGCGCCTCCGACGAAGACCCGACGCAGATCCACGTCTACCGCACGGGACCCGGCGGCGTGACCCGTGTGTCCACTTCGGACGGTGTGCACGTCGGCGCTGGTACGGCTTCGCTGACCGTGTTGTCGTCGTGGAGCCTCGAACACAGCGGGCCGCGCGTGTCCGTGGTGCGGGACGGCGAGACGGTCGCGCAGGTGCGGTCGTACCCCGAAGACCCGGGCCTGGTCCCGGAACCCCGCTGGCTGACCGTGGGTGAGCGGGGGTTGCGGGCGGCGCTGCTGCTGCCCGCCGGGCACGAGCCCGGGGTGAAGCTGCCGGTGCTGCTCGACCCGTACGGTGGGCCGCACGCGCAGCGCGTGCTGCAGAGCCGGAACGCGTTCCTGACCTCGCAGTGGTTGGCGGACCAGGGTTTCGCGGTGCTCGTCACGGACGGCCGCGGGACGCCGGGGCGCGGTCCGGCGTGGGAGAAGGAGATCGCGGGCAAGCTCGCGGACGTGACGCTCGCCGACCAGGTGGACGCGTTGCACGCGGTCGCCGCCGAGCACCCGGAACTCGACCTGGAGCGGGTGGCGATCCGCGGTTGGTCCTACGGCGGGTACCTGTCGGCACTGGCGGTGCTGCGGCGGCCTGACGTGTTCCGCGCCGCGGTCGCGGGCGCGCCGGTGACGGACTGGTCGCTGTACGACACCCACTACACCGAGCGCTACCTCGGCAAACCGCAGGACGATCCGGAGACGTACGAACGGAACTCGCTGATCGCCGACGCGCCGGGGCTGAGCCGGTCGCTGCTGATCGTGCACGGGCTGGCCGACGACAACGTGTTCGTCGCACACGCGCTGCGGTTGTCGTCGGCGTTGCTGGCGGCGGGGCGGGAGCACGTGTTCCTGCCGCTGGTGGGCGCGACGCACATGACGCCGCAGGCGGAGGAGGTCGCGGAGAACCTGATGCGCGTGCAGGTCGAGTGGATCAAGAAGGAGCTGAGCCGGTGAAGCGCTGGGGAATCACGATCCCGCTGACGGGGGTGCCGCTGACGGCGCACCGCGAGCTGATCGAACGGCTGCCCGACCTCGGGTACACCGATGCGTGGTCGGCGGAAACGGCGGGTACGGACGCGTTTTCGCCGCTGCTGCTGGCTTCCCAGTGGGCGCCGTCGCTGCGGCTGGGGACGGCGATCGCCCCGGTGTACACGCGGGGGCCGGGGTTGCTGGCGATGAGCGCGGCGACGCTGGCGGAGGTGGCGCCGGAGCGGTTCGTGCTGGGCATCGGGACGTCCTCGCCGGTGATCGTGTCGCAGTGGAACGCGGGGGAGTTCACGAAGCCCTACCAGCGGACGCGGGACACGTTACGCTTCCTGCGTTCGGCGCTGGCGGGGGAGAAGGTCAGCGAGGAGTACGAGACGTTTTCGGTGCGGCGGTTCAAACTGGAGCGCGTGCCGTCCGTGCCGCCGCGGATCATGCTCGCCGCGTTGCGCCCGGGGATGCTGAAGCTGGCGGCGAACGAGGCCGACGGGGCGATCACGAACTGGCTCGCGCCGGGTGACGTGCCGAAGGTGCGGGCGGAGATCGGGCCGGACGTGGAGCTGGTGGCGCGGATCTTCGTGTGCCCGACGGAGGACGTCGAGGCGGCGCGGGCGCTGGGGCGGATGCTGATCAGCAGTTACCTGACCGTGCCGGTGTACGCGGCCTTCCACGAGTGGCTCGGCCGGGGCGAGGCGCTGCGGAAGATGCACGAGCTGTGGGCGGCGGGCGACCGCAAGGGCGCGAACGCCGCCATCCCGGACGAGGTCGTGGACGATCTTGTGGTGCACGGCAGCCCCGCCGCGTGCGTGGAGCGCTTGGAGTCCTATGTGGACGCTGGGCTGGACACCCCGGTGATCGGGTTGTTGCCCACTGGAGGGGATCCGCTGGAGCAGGTGGTGGCGCTCGCGCCCCGGTGACGAGGGTTGAGGGGGCCGGGCTTTTCGGGTGGGGTTGGCCGGGGCGGTGGCGTTGGCCCGATGGCGGGTTGGCGGCGAGCCGGGCGGCGGCGGCCCTGGTGATCCGTGGGGTGTGCCGGGCGCGCGGGTTCGCGGGGTCTGTGGGTTCGCGGGGTCTGTGGGTTCGCGGGGTCTGTGGGTTCGCGGGGTCTGTGGGTTCGCGGGGTCTGTGGGTTCGCGGGGTCTGTGGGTTCGCGGGGTCCGTGGGTTCGCCGGGTCCGTGGCTTCGCCTCGCCTGCGGAGTTTGTCCGTTGTGTCCCGTTTCCGGCCCGTCCGCTGCTCGTTTGCCCTGGCGCGTGTAGCGGCCGCATGTCCCGCAGTGCCGCCGCTCCCGCGTGTCCGCCCCCGCCCGTTGGTGCCGTCGCGTCTCCGACCGCCGCTCCGCCATCCCCGGTCGCCGCGGCTCCCGGCTGGCCGCCGCCCCACCGCCCCTCCTCCTGCAAGCGCTTTCCCGCGCCGGAACCGCTCCTCCCGTGGGCACTTTTGTGGGAAAGTGCCCCGGGGGACTGCCCGCGGGACCACCGTGTCCGTATGGTGGCTTAGCGTAGGCATACCTAAGGAGTGATGCAGTGGTCGATTCCACCGCGCTCGCGGGCGGGCGGCAGGGGCATGAGCGGCTCGCGGAGCTGGTTCCGGTGGTGTTGCGGGGCTTGGCGGCAGGCACGGCGGAGCGCGCCGCGCCCGGGCCCGCCGGGGGACCGGCCGCAGTGGCGGCGAGCGTGGCGGCACTCGAACCGCTCGTCCCCGAGCGGGGCGTCGGCGCGGAGAAAGCGCTTTCCGAACTCGCCACCCTCCTCGCGGCGGGCTCGGTCGACCCGGCGGACCCGTGGTGCGCCGCGCACCTGCACTGCCCGCCCCTCGCGGTCGGCGTCGCCGCTGACATCGCCGCCGGGGCGCTCAACCCGTCCATGGACTCCTGGGACCAGGCACCCGTCGCGAGCGAACTGGAGCGCGCCTTCCTCACCGCGATCGCGCGCCTGTGCTACCCCGCCGAACCCGCGCCCGACGCCGTCGTCACCACCGGCGGCACCGAATCGAACCTCCTCGGTCTGCTGCTGGCGCGGGAAAAACACCAAAACGTCCGCCCCGTCTGCGGCCGCAACGCCCACCACAGCGTCGCCCGCGCCGCGTGGTTGCTCGGCCTGCCCGCGCCGGTCGTCGTCGGGTGCGAGGGCGAGCGGATGTCCCCCGAAGCGCTCGGCGAAGTGCTGCGCACGACCGGCCCCGCGGTCGTCGTCGCCACCGCGGGCACCACCGACACCGGCGACATCGACCCCCTGCGCGAAATCGCCCGCGTGTGCCGCGAGCACGGCGCCCGGCTGCACGTCGACGCCTCCTACGGCGGCCTCGCCCTGTGCAGCACCCGCTTGCGGCCCCTGCTCGACGGGCTCGCCGAAGCCGACTCCGTCGCGCTCGACCTGCACAAGTTCGGCTGGCAGCCCATCGCCTCCGGGCTGTTCGCCGTCCGCGACGCCGCCGACCTCGCCGCGCTGAACGTCCAGGCCGAGTACCTCAACGCCGACGACGACACCGAAGCCGGCCTGCCCGACCTCCTCGGCCGCTCGATCCGCACCTCCCGCCGCCCCGACGCGTTCCGCATGGCGGTCACGATGCGCGCGCTCGGCCTCCACGGCATGGGCGAGCTGATCGAACGCTGCTGCGCCACGGCTCGCGAGGTCGCCGATGCGATCCGCCGGCACCCCGGGCTCGAACTCCGCGGTGAGCCCACGCTGTCCACCGTGTTGTTCCGCCCGGTTTCCGGCGACGTCGCCGAAGTCCGCCGCGCGCTGCTGGAATCCGGCACCGCGATCATCGGCCGCGCCACCCTGCCGCCGGGCGAGGTGTGGCTCAAGCTCACGCTCCTCCACCCGCACGCCACCGCCGCCGACTACCAGGGCCTGCTGGACACCGTCGCCGCCACCGCACGCGCCGGGGCGGCGATCGCCTCGTGACGCTCGACCTCGCCGGGGTCGGGATCGGCCCGTTCAACCTGTCCCTCGCCGCGCTCGCCGATCCGGTTCCGGGGCTGCGGACCGAATTTTTCGAGCGCCGCAAGGAGTTCCGCTGGCACCCCGGGCTGCTCATCGAGGGCGCGACGATCCAGGTGCCGTTCCTCGCCGACCTGGTCACCCTCGTCGACCCGACCAGCCCACTGTCCTTTTTGAACTACCTGCGCGAGCGCGACCGGCTGTTCCCGTTCTACTTCGCGGAGAAGTTCCACCTGGCTCGCGCGGAGTACGACGACTACTGCCGCTGGGCAGGGCATCGGCTGCCTTCCTGCCGGTTCGGCGTGGAGATCACTGAGATCGACACCACGGAAAGCGCTTTCCGGCTCGACACCACCGACGGCGAACCGATCACGGCGCGGAACGTCGTCCTCGGTGTCGGGACCGAACCGTTCGTGCCGGAACCGTTGCGCCCCTTGCTGTCCGACGCTGTGCTGCACGCCGCCGACTACCTCGCCGAGCGGGAACGGCTGCTCGCCGCCCCAGAAGTGACGGTCGTGGGTGCCGGACAGTCGGGTGCGGAGGTGTTCCTCGACCTGCTGCGCCACCGGCCACGCCCCGGCGGCCTGCGCTGGATCGCGCGCACAGCGTCGTTCGCGCCGATGGAGTACTCGAAACTGGGGCTGGAGCAGTTCACGCCGGACTACACGACGTTCTTCCACGGCCTCGACGAGCCGGTGCGTGACCGGCTGCTGCCCGCGCAATGGCAGCTGTACAAGGGGATCGACAGCGAGACCATCGCCGAGATCGCCGACGAGCTGTACCGGCGGAGCATCGGCGGCGGCTGGCCGGATGTCGTGCTGACCCCTGGCGTCGAGGTCGTCGAGGCGAGCCGGGAAGGCGACCGAGTCGCACTCGGCCTGCGCCACATCCAGCAGGGCACCACGGCCGTCTGGCACACCGACGCGGTCGTGGCCGCCACCGGCTACACCGAAACCCCGCTCGACCACCTCCTCGGCCCGCTCGCCGACCGGCTCGTCACCGACGGGCGCGGCCGCCCCGTGGTGGAGCGTGATTTCCGCCTGCGGCTGGAAGGCGTCCCGGGCTCGGTGTACGTGCAGAACGCCGAACGCCACACGCACGGCGTCGGCGCGCCGGACCTCGGTCTGGCGGCGTACCGCGCGGCGTCCATCGTCAACTCGGTCTGCGGCCGCGAGGTGTACCGCCTGCCCTCGCGGACCGCGTTCACCACCTTCGGGTTGCCCAGTCAGGAGACGGAATGACCGGCGAAGCACAGGCCTGGCGGCAGGCCGGCGCGCTCATCGTGCACAAGATGCTCGGCGAACTGTCCTACGAGGGCCTGCTCCGGCCCGAGCGGACCGAGGGCGGCTGGCGGCTTTCGCTGCCGGACGACGTGAGCTACGACTTCCAGGCGCGGCGGGGAGCTTTCGAGTCCTGGGCCGTCGTCCCCGGCAGTGCGATCCGTCGTGCGGGACAGCAGGACCCGGTGCCCGCCGACGATCCCCGCACGCTCGTCGTCGACGCGCGCTCAGCGCTCGGCCTGTCCGGGCTGCGGCTGGCCGACGTCCTCGCCGAGCTGACCTCCACCGTCGCGAACGAGGCGGCCCGCCTGCGCCGTGCGCCCACCGCCGCAGAACTGTCCACGATGGACTACAACCTGGCGGACGGGCACCTCACCGGTCATCCGCGGTTGGTGCTCAACAAGGGACGCGTCGGTTTCTCGAGGCGGGACCGCGAGCGGTACGCGCCGGAGTCCGGAGTGGACGTCCGGCTGCGGTGGTTCGCGGTGCACCGCGACCACGCCCAGTTCCGGTCCGTCGAGGAGCTCGACGAGGAAACCCTGCTGCGGGAGGAACTCGGGGAGGAGCTGCTGGCGGATTTCCGGGACAAGGCCGGGCCGGAGTACGTGCTCGTGCCGGTGCACCCCTGGCAGGCCGACGAAATCCTGGGCACCCTCTACGCCGCCGAGCTGGCCACGGGCGTGGTGCTCGACCTCGGCGAGAGCCGGGACCATTACCGTCCACATCAGACAGTGCGGACACTCGCGAACCTCAGCAGGCCGGACCGGCACGACGTCAAGACGGCCGTGTCGGTGCGCAACACGCTGGTGTACCGGGGTCTGGCCTCCGCGGCGACGCTCGCCGGGCCCGCCGTGACCGCGTGGCTGAAGCAGGTGGACGCGGCGGATCCGTTGCTGTCCAAGGAGTACCGCTTCGAGCTGCTCGGCGAGGTGGCGAGCGTGTCGGTGCGGCACCCGCTGTTCGGCGCGCTGGAGGAGCTGCCCTACCGGTTCCACGAGACGCTGGGCGCGCTGTGGCGGGAGCCGCTCGTCGCGCGGCTGGCGGAAGGCGAGCGCGCGCTGTCGTTCGCCGCGCTGCCCTACCGCGACCAGACGGGCCGCGCGGTGCTCACCGAGCTCGTCGAGCGCAGCGGGCTCGGCGCGGAACGGTGGTGCGCCAAGCTGTTCGACCTGCTGCTCACCCCGTTGCTGCAGTGGCTGCTGCGGTACGGCGTCGGGTTCTGCCCGCACGGCCAGAACCTGATCCTGATCACCGACGAGGCCGGGCGGCCGCTGCGCGTGGCGATCAAGGACTTCGCGCAGGGCGTGGACCTGCTCGACGAGGACCTCGACTGCTACCGGCTGCTCGCGCCCGAGGCGGCGGAGGAGATGCTGCGCTGGCCCGCGCACCTGCTCGCGCAGTCGCTGTTCAGCTCGGTGTTCTCCGGGCAGCTGCGGTTCTGGGCGGAGATCGCGGCCGACGACCTCGGGCTGCCGCGGCCGCGGTTCTGGTCGCTCGTGCGGGAGGTCGTGGCGCGTTACCGCGAGGAGAACCCTGATGTGGCGGAGCGGTTCGACGCGTGCCGCGTGTTCGCGCCGGATGTGGAACGCGTCACGCTCAACCGCGAACACCTGGCGGGACAGGGTTTCGACAAGGTCGAGCGGGACGACGAGTTCGACGTGCGCTGGGGCCGCGTGCCGAACCCGTTGCACGCGCCCGATCCCGGCGGTGCGTGGTGAGCGCGCTGCCGCCGGACGCCTCCCGTGTGCTGCTGCTCGTGCCGGATCCCCACGCGCGGTTCGCGGCCGTCGAACTGTCCCGGGAGTTCGTCGAGGAGGAGGTGCTGACCGGCGGGTACGGCCTGTGCACCTACGTCTTCGCGTGGACGCCCGAGCGCGAGCCGGTCGAGTCGCTGTCGCGCTACCTCGGCGGCTACGGGGATCTGCGCATGCGGCCGGACCTCGGCACGGTCACGCCGGTGGAGGAAGGCGTCTACGCCGTGGTGTGCGACGTGGAGTGGCCCGACGGCGAGCCGGTGCGCGTGGCACCACGACAGGTGCTGCGCGACGAGCTGGACGCGCTGGAAGCATTGGGTTTCGTGCCGTCGGTGGGCATCGAGCACGAGGTCACGTTCTCCGACGCGGACGGGCCCTTGACCCCGCACGGCGTGGACTACGCGGTCGGCGGCACCGAGCGGCTGCGGCCGCTGCTGCGGGACCTGCGGGCGAGGCTGGCGCCGCTGCGCGTGGAGTCGGCGCGCGGGGAGTGCCACCCAGGCCAGTACGAAATCGTCCTGCGCCACCGGAAAGCGCTTTCGGCGTGCGACGACGCGATGCTGCAGCAACTCCTCGTGCGGACCACCGCGGCCGAGCACGGCGTGACGGCGAGCTACCTCGCCGCGCCCGAGACCGGTCAGGGCAACTCGTGCCACGTGCACCTCTCGCTGTCCCCGCCCGCGCTGGAACCGTTCCTGGCGGGGGTGCTGCGGGAGGCGCGGGCGCTCACGGCGATCTGGGCACCCACGTGGAACAGCTACGTGCGGCTGCGCACCGGCCCGTTCTCCCCGCGCTCGCTGCGCTGGGGCACCGACGACCGGACGGCCGCCGTGCGGATCGCGGGCAGCGGCGCCTCGCGGCGGCTGGAGTTCCGCTTCGCCGGGGCCGACGCCCAGCCGCACCTGGTCGTGGCCGCGTTGCTCGCGGCGGGCCGCGCGGGGATCGAGGAGAACCTCGCGCCCCCGCCGGAGGGCGAGGAGGTCGGCACGCTGTGCGCGACGCCGTGGGAGGCGCTGGCCGCGCTCTCCGGGACGAAGGTGCTGGGCGGGGAACTCGTGGAGCAGCAGAGCGCCCTGCTCCAGGCCGAGATCGACGCGGGGTGTGACGCCGTCACCGACTGGCAGCGGCGGCGGGGAGCACTTCGGGCGTGAGCTCCGAACGTGGCCGCGCCCGCAGCTCCTTGATCGAGAACGCCAGCAGCAGCGCGACGCCGACCAGCGGGTACGTCGCCGCCGACAGCTGCTGCGGCCAGTCCCAGTGGACGTGCACGACGGGGAAGTCGGTGTCGGGCAGGTCGTGGAACGGCGCCCAGTAGAACAACACCGCCGTGAGCACGGCCCAGCCGAACCACGCGGCCGCGAGCCACGAGCGCGACACCGCGCGGCGCACGCCGTGCGCCAGCACGACGAGCAGCGCGGGCGCGACCCACACGTAGTAGTGCGACCACGACGTGGGCGACACCAGCAGCGCCAGTCCCGCGTTCGCCGTCAGCGCCAGCGCGGGGGCGGCCTGCCGCATCGCGAGCGCCACCACGACGACGAGCGCCGCGATCACCGCGATCCACACCACTTTTTCGACGGCCTCGGGCATCCCGGTGCGCACCAGCGCGGCCTCGATCGTCTGGTTGGTCTTGAACGCCGTACCGCTCACGCCGCCGCCGGACAGTCCACCTTGGAACCAGTACTCGACGGAGGCGTGGAAGTCGGTGACGAACCCGATGGCCGCGGCCACCGCGAACGTGATCCCGGCGCGGGCGGCCGAGCGGTAGTCCTTGCGCATCAGGAAGAACAGGACGAACGCGGCGGGGGTGAGCTTGACCGCGGCCGCCAGCCCGATGCCGAAACCGCGTGGCCACAGCGTCTTCCCGGCGAGGCAGTCGACTGTGACGAGCGCCATCATGATCAGGCTCACCTGGCCGAACTGGTAGGTCTGGCTCACCGGTTCCAGGAACACCGTCAGCGGCAGCGCGACGCACGTCACGAGGAACCCGCCGAACCGGCCCAGCGGCGGCCACACGACGCGGGAAACCAGGTACAGCGTCACCCCGAGGCACAGCGTGCTGACCACGTACAGCGTGACCACGGCCGCGTCCCACGGCAGCAGCACCAGCGGGCTGAGGATGAGCACCGCGAACGGCGGGTACACGAACGGCAGCTCCGCCCCGTTCGCGACGGGCGGCAGCGTGCCGTACAGGTCGTGCCCGTCCCACCAGGCTTGTACGCCGTACCGGTAGACCTCGAGGTCGATCTGCGGGCGCGTCGGCATCGCCGTGAACATCCCGCGGAAGGCGAAGAACAGCCACACGGCGCACAGCACGGGAACGATCCACAGGTGTTTGCGCATCGCCGTCAACGATAGGCGGGGCTCAGTTCGCGGGAGCCGCCGGGACCGCGTCGAGGACGGTGAAGATCTGGTCGAGGCCGGTGAGCTTCAACGGGTTCAGCACGGCCCGCCCGGTGGCGACGAGGCGGAGTTCCTGGCCGGCCTTGTGGCAGTCGCTCGCGGTCTCCACGAGCACGGCGAGCCCGGCGGAGTCGAGGAACTCCACGCGGTCGAGGTCGAGCACGAGGGTGGGCGACGGCGGTTCGTCCGCCGCGTGCGCCGCGGCGATGCCCTCCTGCAGCCGCGGGCTCGACCCCGCGTCCACCTCGCCGCTGACCGAGACCACGAGCCGGCCCCGGCCGCGCGTCCACTCGACCGTGAGACTCACTGTCACTCCTGTTTCCCCAGTAGCTGATCGCCTCGATCACTGTATCCAGTGGCCGCCGCGTGAAACTCGGGTGCCGGGGAACCCCTGCCGTCGTGAAGACCGTGCTGACACTGGACCAGCTGGTGGACCTCTTCCAGGCCGAGTCGGGGCAGGACCTCTACGTCCGCTGGTCGAAGGGACCCGAAGCCGACATGTCGTCCGGTGGTCCGGGGCCGCAGGCCAGCCGGGACGCCCTCACCGGCATGGCGCTGCCCGGCTTGTCCGCGAGCCCGCTCAAGGTGGAGCCGTGGTGGGACGACCGGCCGCTGCGGCTGTGGCTCGCCCGCCGCATCTACGACTACCGCCACCTGCGTGAACTGCGGGGGCCGGGCGTGCGGCCGTGGGTGTTCCAGGGCACCGAGATCGCGCGCGGGCCGGACAACGAGCCGCTCGTGGTGTGCGACCGGCCGCTGGCGTGGCTGACCGACGACGTCCTGCACGAGGCCCAGGAACTGGTGGACGAGCAGGGTTCGCGGGAGTGGGGGCCGATGGACCGCAGCAACGCCACGTGAGTTTGGCCCCGGAGCCGCGTGGTAGCCCGCAGCCGAGACGAGGAAGGAGCACGGCATGGCGCAGAACCAGCGTTCCTCGGCCGACGAAGCACTCGAGGAGTCCCGGAAGAAGATCGAAGAGGCCAAGGACGCCGCGGCCGCGGCGATGGGCGAGCGGCCCAGCGAGCAGGCGTCCCGCTCGGGAGTCCCCGACCAGGACCAGCCCGCCGACGAAGCCGGTGGCTTCTCGCCTTCCTGACCTGCGGTTTCACCCGCACCGGGCAGCACCTCCGCGGGCGGCGGAGGTGCTCCCGCCCACCCCCACGGGTGCGGGCTCGACGACGGTGAGCACCCGGTCGAGGCCGGTGATGCGCAGCGGCCGGCGCACGGCCTGGTTCGCGCACACCACCTCCATGCGCTGTCCGTCCTCCGCGCACGCCGAATGGGCCTCGGCGAGGACGGCGAGCCCGGACGAGTCGAGGAAGTCGACGAGCGACAGGTCCACCCGCACGGACCGGATGCCCGTTCCGGTGCGGGCGGCCGCGATCGCGTCCCGCAGCCGCGGCGCCGTCGCCATGTCGATCTCCCCGGCGACGGTGAGTTCCACCCGGTCACGCCGCCGTGCCCACTCCACGTCCAGACCACTGTCCACCGTGGACCTCCCGTCAGGCGCGTTCGGTGTCCGTGATCGTGATCCGGCGCGGCTGCGCCTGCTGCGCGAGCGGGATGCGCACGGTCAGCACGCCGGCTTCGTAGGTGGCCGAGATCCGGTCCGTGTCGAGGCCGTCGCCGAGGAAGACCTGGCGGGAGAACACGCCCAGCGGCCGCTCGGTGACCAGCGTCCGCACGTCGTCCCCGGTGACGGGCGGGCGGCGCTCGGCCTTGACGGTGAGCGTCGTGCGCTCGACGTCCAGCTCGATCGCGTCGGGGGACAGGCCGGGGAGGTCGAAGGAGAGCACGAACTCGGTGGCCGTGCGGTGGGCGTCCATCGGCATCGGCGCGGGGCGCGACCACGTGCCGCTGGGGGCGTGCACCTGCCAGACGACCCGGTCGAACTCGCGGAACGGGTCCGTGCGCATCACCATGACTACCTCCTCCGGGGATTCACGACTCTGGTGTCAACGCGCAACCCTGGTTTAGCATGTCGTCCAAACGATGACAAGAATGGGGTCGTCGGAAGGATGACGCATGGTGGACGGGTACGACGCGGCGCTCGCGCAGCTTCGCGAACTGGGCACTCCGGCGCCGCTGCCGGCCGCAGCCGAGGCGATGGCGCTGGTGCACGCCGCGGTCGGCACGTCCACGGGCCCGCGGGAGCTGCTCGCCGCGCTGGTCGTGCTGCGGGGCCTGCGTGACGAGCTGGCGGCCTGGGAACCCCGGCTGATCGGGGCGGCCCGCGAGCAGGGCGTGAGCTGGGCGCGACTCGCCCCGGCGCTGGGCGTGACCAGCAGGCAGGCCGCCGAACGCCGCTACCTGCGGTTGCGGCCCTCGGGGTCCGGCGAGCACCGCACCGGCGAGCAGCGGGTCGAGGCGGAACGCAGCAGGCGGGCGGGTGATCGCGCGGTCGCGGAGTGGGCGCGGCGCAACTCCGGCCCGTTGCGCCAGCTGGCCGGGCAGATCGGGGCGCTGGAGGGGCTCGACGAGCAGGCGCAGGACCGCGTGCAGGAGGCGCTCGCCGACGACGACGCCGCGAACCTGCTGTCCCCGCTGGCGGCGGCGCGTGCCGCGCTCGAAGGCAGGCACAGCGCGCTCGCCGAGCAGGTGCGGTCGATCACCGAGCGGGCGCAGCAGGTGCGCCGGAGCACGCAGGAGCAGCGTTCGTCCGGCTCGTGCTGAGCAGGCCGTCGCGCGCGGTGCGAGTATGGGCCCGTGGATGTGCGGAGCAGGAACAACGTCGTCGTCACGGGTGAGTCCGGCGGGCCGGTGCTCCTGCTCGCCCACGGCTTCGGCTGTGACCAGAACCTCTGGCGGCTGGTCGTGCCGGCGCTGGCGCGGCGGTTCCGGGTGGTGCTGTTCGACCACGTCGGCTCCGGCCGGGCGGACCCGGCGGCTTGGGACGCGCGGCGGTATTCGTCGCTGGACGGGTACGCCGAGGACGTCGTGACCCTGTGCCGGGAGCTGGACCTGCGGGACGTGGTGTTCGTCGGGCACTCGGTGTCGGCGATGATCGGCGTGCTGGCCACGATCGCCGCGCCGGAGCGCTTCGCGAAGCTGGTCCTGCTCACACCTTCACCGTCCTATTTGGACGACGAAGGCTACCGCGGTGGGTTCAGCAGGGCCGACATCGAGGAGCTGCTCGACTCGCTGGACAGCAACTACCTCGGGTGGTCGGCCACGATGGCGCCGGTGATCATGGGCAACCCGGACCGGCCGGAGCTGGCCGAGGAGCTCACGAACTCCTTCTGCCGCACCGACCCCGCGATGGCGAAGGTGTTCGCGCGGACGACCTTCCTGTCCGACAACCGGGACGACCTGCCGAAGGTGCCCGTGCCGTCGCTGGTGATCGAGTGCGCGCACGACGCCATCGCGCCCCGCGAGGTCGGCGCGTACGTGCGGGACCACATCCCGGACTGCCGGCTGGTCACCCTCGACGCCATCGGTCACTGCCCCCAGCTGAGCGCCCCCGGGCCGACCGCGGAGGCGATCGCGGAGTTCGCGGCGAACGGGAGCTGAATGGAGCTGCCCGAGGACAGCGCTGAGGAACTGTACGAGCAGGCGCCGTGCGGGTACCTGTCCACGCTGCCGGACGGGCGCATCACCAAGATCAACGCGCGGTTGCTGGGCTGGCTCGGGTACCGGCGCGAGGAGGTCGTCGGGCGGCTGCGGTTCGCCGACCTGCTCACCGTGGGCGGAAAGCTGTACCACGAAACGCATTTCGCGCCGCTGCTGCGGATGCAGGGCGAGCTCGGCGGTGTGGCGCTGGACCTGGTGGCGGCGGACGGGACGCGACTGCCGGTGCTGGTGACGTCGACGGTGAAGACCGGTCAGGACGGCACGCCCGTGCTGATCCGAACCACGCTGTTCGACGCCAGGGACCGCCGTGCGTACGAGCGCGAGCTGCTGCGGGCCCGGCAGGACGCCGACCGCGAGCGCGACCGCGCGCAACGGCTCGCGGCGACGCTGCAGCGCAGCCTGCTGCCGCCGAGCCTGACCGCGCCGCCGGGCATGCAGGTCGCGGCGCACTACCAGCCCGAGTCGGCGGACCGCATCGGTGGCGACTTCTACGACCTGTTCCCGCTCGCCGGCGGCCGGTGGGGGTTCTTCCTCGGCGACGTGTGCGGCAAGGGGGCCGAGGCGGCCGTGCTCACCTCGCTGATCCGGTACACGCTGCGCGCGGCCGCGGTCCAGGACCCGCATCCCGAAACAGTTCTGTCTACTTTGGACGCCGCGCTGCAGCGCGAGTACAGCGGTGGGCCCCGGTTCTGCACGGTGGTCTTCGGCGTGCTCGTGCCGGGGGAGGCGGGGTGCGGGGTCGCGCTGGCGAGCGGCGGCCACCCGCCCGCGCTGCTGCTGCGTGCCGACGGGACGCTCGGCGTGCTGCACACCCCCGGCGGCCAGCTCGTGGGCGTGCTGCCGAAGGCGGCGTTCACGTCCACCGCGGCACACCTCGCGCCCGGCGACACGTTGCTGCTCTACAGCGACGGCCTGTTCGAGGCGCGCACCGGCGGCGGCCGCTATGGCGAGGAGGCGCTACACGCGTTCACCGCAGGACTCGCCCCCGCGACGGCGTCCACGCTGGTCGAAGCGCTCACCCAGCTGGTCACCACCTTCGGCGACGGCCTGGACGACGATGTCGCCCTGCTGGCGATCGGTGTGCCGCCGAGGTAGGTAACGCCCCCCGCCACCGGACAGCACGGGTCCCTCCGGGCCTCACCCGCCGGGAGTACCTGCCAGCCGCACCGACACGGCGGCGCGGGGTCACGAAACCCGTTGGCAGTTGGCGATTTCCACGCCGACCAGTGGTCTGCGGCAGAAGGGGCGCGGTCCCGAACCTGTCGGCGTTCCGGGATTTTGACCCGCGCGGGTGGACATCTCCTCCGCCGAGTCAGATTTCGCTCCGATCACCTGTTAGAGGGGCGCGTGCCGATGTGGGGCCACCCTGGTTCCGCACGGCCGCGGAGAGAATCGGAGCACATCGATGCGAAAAGGCAGGATCGGCGCCGTCGCGGCCATCGCGGTCGGGGTCGTCTTCCTGGGCGCGCTGCCCGCCTCCGCCGCTCCCGGCGAAGGATCGGCCTACGGCGCGGAGGCCGGGGTGACGCTCCTCGGCCAGGCGTCCGTCCAAACCGGACGGCTCGCCCCGAGCGACTCCAACGGGACGACGGACGCCACGGTGGTCGGCATCGCCGTGCCGGGCATCCTCGACAGCGGCACGGTCGGCACCTCCGCCGTGCGCGACGACGCGGGAGTGGTCGCCGCGCGGGCGAGCACCGAGGACCTGTCCGTGGGTGTGCTGGGGCTCCTCGGCACGATCCGCGCGGACGCGGTCACCGCGCAGTGCCAGGGCACGGCGGACGGGGTGACCGGCTCCGCCCAGCTCGCCGGGCTCGACCTCGGCAACCTCGGCACCGTCGGGGCGGACGCGGCCCCGAACACCGTGGTCCCGGTCCGGGCGCTCGGGATCACCGTCGCGACGATCACGCTGAACGAGCAGGTCAAGGGCGCCGACGACACGCTGACGGTGAACGCCCTGCACGTGAAGCTGCTCGGTGGCGTGCTCGGCTCGCTCGGCACCGGGGACGTGGTCGTGTCCTCGGCCACCTGCGGCCTCGGCGCGGCGCCGGTGCCGCTCGCCTCGGGTGCCGGCCTGTGGGCCGGGCTCGCCCTGCTCGGCGTGGCCGCGGTGCCGGCGGCGATCCGCGTCGCCCGCCGTCGCGGCGTGCTGTCCCGCACGGCCTGAGCACCGTCCGGCAACCCGCGGCCGCCGTCGCCGGCGACCGCGGGTCCGGGCTCCCGCTAGCGTGGGCCCGTGCAGACTTCCGCTTACGGTTCCTGGGCCACTCCGATCACCGCCGACCTCGTCGTCGCCGGGGCAGTGCGGGTGCTGGGGGCCCACGCGGACGGCGACGCCGTCGTGTGGGCCGAGCGGCGCCCCGGCGAGGGCGGCCGCACCCAGCTCGTCCGCCGCGACGCCGATGGCACGTGCACCGACCTGCTGCCCGAAGGCCACAACGCCCGCACCGCGGTGCACGAGTACGGCGGCGGCGACTGGTGGGTCCGCGACGGGGTCCTGTGGTACGCCAACTGGGAGGACCAGCGGCTGTACCGGCTGGCCGACGGAGAACCCGTGCCGCTGACGCCGGAACCGGAGCGCCCGAGGGCCGACCGGTTCGCCGACGGCGACGTGCACGGGGACGTCCTCGTCGCGGTGCGCGAGCGGCACACCGGCGACGAGGTGCGCAACGAGGTCGTGCGGCTGGCGGCGCACCGGCCCGCCGAACCCGAGGTGCTGGTGAGCGGGCCGGATTTCGTGGCCGCGCCCCGGTTTTCGCCCGATGGCGGGGCGCTGGCGTGGGTGTCGTGGCAGCACCCGTCGATGCCCTGGGACGACACGGTGCTCACGGTGCGGGACCTGCGCTCGGGTGAGGACACGGTCGTCGCGGGCGGGCCGGGGGAGTCCGTGGCCGAGCCCCGCTGGACGCCGGAAGGGCGCCTGTACTTCCTGTCCGACCGCACGGGCTGGTGGAACCTGTACCGCTGGTCACCCGGTGGCGAGGTCGAACCCGTCGTGGTGCTGGACGCCGAGATCGGCATGCCGGCCTGGCAGCTGGGCGGCGCCCGCTACGTCCCGCTGCCCGACGGGCGGATCGTGTTCGCCCGCTGGTCCGGCGGCTACGACGGGCTGGCCGTCGCCGAGCCCGGCGGTCCCGTAACCGACTTCGGCCTGCCGTTCTCGGCGATCGACTCGGTCCGCCCCGACGGCGACGGGGTGCTCGTCGTCGCGGGCACACCCACCGAGGAGCCCGGCGTGCACCGCGTGTCGGCCACCGGCGAGGTGCAGACCCTGCGCGCGCCACGGGACCCCGGTTTCGACCCGGCCTACGTCTCGGTGCCGGAGCCGATCTCGTTCCCGTCCGGCGACCGGGTCGCGCACGGCTTGTTCTACGCGCCGGCGAACCCGGAGTTCACCGCGCCGGAGGGGGAGCGGCCGCCGCTGCTCGTGGTGATCCACGGCGGCCCGACCGCGCAGGCCGTCCCCGTGCTGTCGCTGGGCGTGCAGTACTGGACCAGCCGCGGGTTCGCCGTGGTGGACGTCAACTACGGCGGGTCCTCCGGGTTCGGCCGGGCGTACCGGGAGCAGCTGCGGGACGCGTGGGGCGTGGTCGACGTCGACGACTGCCTCGCGGCGGCCGCCCACCTCGCCGGGCAGGGCCGCGTCGACGGCCGGAAACTGCTGATCCGCGGCGGTTCCGCGGGCGGCTTCACGACGCTGGCCGCGCTCGCCCGCGAGGACACGCCGTTCGCCGCGGGCACCGACCTCTTCGGCGTGGCGGACCTGGAGGTGCTGGCCCGTGACACGCACAAGTTCGAAAGCCGCTACCTCGACCGGCTCATCGGCCCGTACCCGGCGGCCCGCGACGTCTACGTGGCGCGCTCGCCGCTCTCGCACGTGGACTCGTTCCGGCGCCCGCTGCTGGTGTTGCAGGGCGCCGAGGACCAGGTGGTGCCGCCCAACCAGTCCGAGCTGATCGTCGAAGCGTTGCGCGCCAGGGACGTGCCGGTGGCGTACGTGCTGTTCGAGGGGGAGCAGCACGGGTTCCGGCGGGCGGAGAACATCCGGCGGGCGCTGCGGGCGGAGCTGGACTTCTACAGCCAGATCCTCGGTTTTCCCTTGCCCCCAGGGGAAGGCGGGGAGATCACGTTGTCCGGCGGAACGCGTCAGGAGCCTCTACGCTGACCCGGTGACTTCTGCGCGGGCGGGTGCGGTCGGCGAACTGGTGGCGGGCCGGTACCGGCTGCTGGCCGAGCTCGGGTGCGGGGCGATGGGCTCGGTGTGGCGGGCGTTCGACGAGCGCCTGCAGCGCAAGGTGGCCGTGAAGCAGGTCGTGCCGGCCGACCACGGGAGCGCCGACGAGATCAGGGAACGCGTGCTGCGCGAGGGCCGGATCGCCGCGCGCCTGCAGCACCCGCACGCCGTGGCGGTGTTCGACGTGGTGGAGGACGACGGCACCCCGGTGCTGGTGATGGAGTACCTCCAGGCGCGGAGCCTCGCGGAGGTGCTCGCCGAGCGCGGGCGGCTGCCGGTGCCGGAGGCCGCGCAGATCGGCGCGGAGATCGCCGAAGCGCTCGCCGCCGCGCACGTGGCCGGCATCGTGCACCGCGACGTGAAGCCGGGCAACGTCCTGCTGTCCGAGGAAGGCGCGAAGCTCACGGACTTCGGCATAGCCCACGCCGTGGGGGACGCGACGATCACCGCGGCGGGGGTCGTGGCGGGCACGCCCACGTACCTGGCGCCGGAGACCGTGCACGGCAAACGCCCTGCGCCCGGTTCGGACGTGTTCTCCCTCGGCGCGACGCTGTACAACGCCGTCGAAGGCGTTCCGCCGTTCGGCCGGGATCCGGAAAACCCTTACGCCGTCCTGTTCCGCATCGCCGCGGGGGAGATGCGGCCGCCGGAGCTGGCCGGCCCGCTGTCCCCGGTGCTGACCGCGATGCTCGCCCCCGAGCCGGCGGACCGGCCGACCGCGGACGAGGCGGCGACCCTGCTGCGGGTGATCGCGGACGGGCAGTCCCTGCCGGAACCGAGGCCGCGCCGCCGGTGGCTGCTCGCGACGGTCGCGGGTGGCCTCGCGGCGGCGGCACTGCTGGCGTACCTCGTGGTGGACGCCCCGCCCGCCGGGACAGCGAGCCCGGCCGCGCCTCCACCACCGGTCGTCGCGCCCGTGCTCACCGCCGCCGACCGCGAGCGCGCGGTCTCCGACTACTACGCGCTGCTCCCGGCCCGCGCGGGCGAGGCGTGGGGACGGTTGACGGCGCAGCGCCGCGACGAGGGGCAGGACCGCTACCGGCAGTACTGGGCGCAGGTCGCGAGCCTGACGGTGGTGTCGCCACCGCGAGCGGACGGCGACGCGGTGACCGTGGGGCTGGAGCTGCTGCTCGCCGACGGCACCCGCGTGCACGAGGTGCACCGCGTCGAACTCCAGGGGCTGCTGCTCGGCGCGGACGCGGTGGTCACGAGTGAGCGCACCGCGCCCGCGCCACCGCCACCCCCGCCGCCCTCACCGGTACCGGCACCGCCGCCTGTCGTGGTGACCGAGGTGCGGGCGCCGGCGGTGCCGGTGGGGCCCGACGTGGTGCACGGGAAGAGGCTCGGGCACGCCAAGAAGCCGTAGTTTGAGCCGCTGAACAGCGGGAACAGGCTGGGCATGGCTTTCGATGTACGGGCGGGCGGACGGACCGCGGTCATCACCGGGGCGTCCTCGGGGATCGGTGCGGAGTACGCGCGCAGGCTGGCCGGCCTGGGCTGGAACCTCACGCTCGTGGCGCGGCGCGCGCAACGGCTGGACGCGCTCGCGGCCGGGCTGCGCGAGTCGGCGGGCGTCGCGGTCGAGACGTTGACCGCCGATCTCGCGGAACCCGGCGACCTCGCCCGCGTCACCGAGCGGGTGGCAGCGGATGACGTCGGGCTGCTGGTCAACAACGCCGGGATCAACGGCTACGGGCCCTTCGCCGAGGTCGATCCCGCGTTGCTGCAACGGGTCCTGACGATCAACGTGACCGCGCCGACCGTGCTCGCGCGGGCCGCCTTGCCCGGTTTGCTGGCGCGTGGCGGGGCGATCGTCAACGTGGCGTCCCTGCTCGCGTTCGCCGGTGCCGTGCCGCCGGACCCGCTGCCGCATCGCGCGACGTACGCGGGGACGAAGGGCTACCTGGTGACCTTCACGCGCACGCTGGCGGCGGAGCTCGGACCGGACTCGCCGGTGGCGGTCCAGGTCGTGTGCCCCGGCCTGACCGCGACGGAGTTCCACTTCACGGCGGGCCTGGAGCCGGTCGCCGCCGAGGAGGAGCAGCGTGGCGAGCACGGCATGCCCGCCGAGGACGTGGTGCTGGCGTCGGTGTCCGCGCTGGGCAGCGGCGAGGTCGTCTGCGTTCCCGGGCTCGACGACCCCGCCGCGCTGGCGGCGTGGGCGGCGGCCGAGGCGGGCGTCCGGTCCGCCTCGACAGCCACCAAGGCCGCGGCCCGCTACCGCGGCGCCTGAAGGTCCAGGAACACCCAGCGGGCGTCCGGGGCGAGGCCGGCCAGCCACTTGCCGCAGTTCTGCAGCACGACCGGCCCCGACGTGACGTGCTGCGTGCCCGCGTGCAGGTCGCGGAAGAAGCGTTGCAGGTCACCACGCCGCAGAGCCGCCGTGCCCGCCCACTTGTACGCGGTCAGGCCGACCTCGTGCACCGACCACGTGGCGTTGTTCAGCATCAGCCGCGTCAGGGTTTCCTGTTCCGTCGACAGCAGCTCACCCGCGTCCAGCGTCGCCTCGTTGTCCGCCCACACCTCCATCGCCCACGCGGCCGCCGCCCGCAGCTTCGCCTCCGCCTTGGCGTACTCGGCGTAGAACTGGCCGGTGTCGACCGTCGCGCCCGGGGTGCCGGTCTTCTTGGCCACCAGCGCCTTCAGCTCGTCCAGCATCCGGCGGCCGACACCCAACGCCCAGCCCGTGTGGCAGATCCCGGCCATGTTCGCCAGCCCCACCCGGTAGATCGCCCCACCGTGCTTCGCGTCCATTGTGGACGTCTCGAACACGTGACTGTCCGGCACGAACAGGTCCTCGCACACGTAGTCGATGCTGTTCGTGGCCCGCAGGCCCATCACGTCCCAGTTGTCGACGAGCGCGGCCTGCTCCTTGGGGAACGTGAACACCAGCGCCTGGCCCGTCTCCTCGCAGAAGGCGGCGGTGTGGATGTGCGTGGCCATCGAGATCCCCGACGCGAACGACCACTGGCCGCTGATCCGGTACCCGCCGTCGGCCCGCACCGCCTTGCCCATCCGCGTGCCCTGCCCCGCCATGCGCGCGTACCGGCCGCCCGGCACGTCGGGGTAGAGGTCGGCGACGCCGTCCGGCCCGAGGTAGGCCGCCGTGGTGCCCGTGACCATCTGCAGCGCCATGTAGGCCCAGCCCGCGGACGCGTCCGCGTAGGTGACCTTGGCGATGGTCTCGATCACCTGCCGCGGCGAGAACTCGTACCCGCCCAGCTCGCGCGGGATGCCCACCTTGAACGCGCCGGTCTCCTGCAGCGCCTGCGCCACCTCGTCGGTGAGCCTGCCCAGCTCCTCGCCCTTCTCGGCGTTGTCCTTCAGCAGCGGGGTGATCTCGTCGAGCCGGGCGATCAGCCCGTCGAACTCGGCACTGACGTGCAGCTGGCTCATGCGGCCTCCCTCTTGGAAATCCACTCGATGACGGGTTTGACGGCCTCGTCGGAGTTGGTCTCGAAGACGAGCCCGTGGCCGTTGCCGGTGATGCCGTGGTCGGGCAGGTGCAGCCGCTCGGCGTGCGCACCCGCGGTGGTGAGGAACTCGACCATCTCCTGGGCGAACCCGGCGAAGGCGGACGCGCCACCGGTGACGACCACGACGGGTTTGCCCGCCAGCGCGGGGATCCGCCTGCCGGGCACCTCCTCCGGGGTTGCGGCGGGCGGGTCGTAGGTGATCTCCGCGCTGGTCAGGCCCCACGTGAGCGGGCCCATCCCGGGGAAGTCCACGAACGGCGGCCCCATCGGCTCGATCGCCGCGATCGCCACGACGAGGTCCGGCCGCGCGTCGGTGGCCAGCCAGCCGACCGGGCCACCCGCGGAGTGCGTGACGAGCACGGCGGGACCGGTGCGGTCCAGCAGGCGGGCCAGCCGGTCGGCGTCCAGGCGCTGCGACAGCGCGAGGTCGGCGGGCAGCGGCCCCGTCGCCGCTGCCAGCTGGTCGTAGTCCCACGTCGTGTTCTCCGAGGCGAACAGGTTTTCCACCGCCTCGTAAGGGATCTGCGCGCCCATCGGGCCGATGACGTCGGGGTGGTACGGCGAGCGGCCGTGCCCGCAGCGGTCCACGACGTACACGGCGAAGCCCGCTTCGACGAAGCGCGTGGCCCAGCCGGGACGCCCGTCCGGGGTGCCCGTCCAGTCGGTGCCCTGTCCGCCACCGCCGTGCACGAGCACGAGCGGGTACGGGTGCGTGACCTCCAGCGGTGCTTCCCAGCTCACGAACATCGGCCCGCGCTGCACCGTGCCCTGCGGGGCCTCGACCCGCTCGCCCGGTACCCAGAACTGGCCTCGCCGCACGGTGATCTCGTGACCGCCCGTCTCGTGGGGTGCGGCCATGTCAGATCTCGATCGGCTCGAGCCGCGAGAGGATCTCCTCGCGCCGGTCCTCGAACTGCTCGGGGAGCTGGAAGCGCTTTCCCAGCTCCTGTGGCGACTCGTCACACGTCCAGCCGCCGTTCTCGTGGGTGACCGCCAGCTCGAACAACGCGCCGCCCGGCGTGCGGACGTACACGCTCATGAAGTACTTGCGGTCCTTCAGCTCCGAGATGTCGGTGTAGCCGCGGCCCTCGATGTCGAACTTGACCTCGGCCTGGTTGCCGAGCGTGTCGACGTTCCACGCGAAGTGGTGGTAGGTGCCCGCGCCGTAGCTCCACGTGCCCTGGTCGTCCTTGCGGTTGACCGTGAGCTCGAGGTGGTTGCCGTACTTCGCGTTGCCGATCTGCAGCGCCGCCACATCACCCTCTTCGGTGAGCCGGCCCTGCGAGAAGAACGACTCGTCCGCGAACTCCACCATCCGGTCCGGCGTCGCGACGTGCACGCCGACCCCGTGGATGCCGTGGATCGCGCACTCCGGCGGCACGCCGTAACCCGGGTGTCCCACGCGCTCGTCCCCGCTGTTGCCGACGAACACGTACTCGATGCCCGACGGGTGCCGGAACGCCAGCCGCCGCTGGCCGAACCGCTCGAAGTTGGTCACCTCGACGTCGTGCTCGGTCAGGCGCCGGTACCAGTAGTCCATCGAGTCGTGCGGGATCGACAGCAGCACCTCGCGGGCCTGGTTGGTGCCGCGCTTGCCGTAGAACCCGGCCTGCGCCCACGGGAACGTCGTGACGACGCTGGAGGGGTCGCCGTTCGCGTTGGAGTAGTACAGGTGGTAGATCGGCAGCGAGCCGTCGAACAACACGGTCCGCTTGATGAAGCGCAGGCCGAGGACCTTCACGTGGAAGTCCACGTCCTCCTGCGCCCCGCCCACGGACAGCGTCACGTGGTGTGAACCCTCGACGTATGCCATGACGTGCCTCCACGGTGAGGAACTGCGGTTGTCCCGCTAGAGCCTGTATTGAGGTGGTTTGCGTGGCGGTGCGGGTAGCGGAACCTGAGGCGGCTCCTCGCTCCGGGATCGCCTCCTCATGACCGCCAGGTCACCACGGAGGCGCTGTCCTCGCGAGGAACCGCCTCAGAACCCGCGGCGGTGCCGGTTGACGGCCCACAGCAAGCGGCTCCGCCACTTCGAAACACAACCTAGGCGCGGCCGCGGCGGTGGTCATCTCGCGCGGGCGCAGGGCTCTGTCGGATGCGCGCAGGATTGGTTACCGTGGGGTTCGCCGAGCGGTGGAGGTGACGATGACGTCGCTGACCGAACAGATCCCCGCTGCCGACCTCGTCGGCCGCGGTGGGACGAAGGTCGCTTTCGGGTCGTGGACCGATGCCGTGCGCCGCAGCGTGCTGAGCTTCCGGTTCGACTGCGACCGGCCGCGCGCGTTCGCCGGCACGATCCGCAACCGCTCGCTGGGCGGGGTCAACTTCGTTGACATGGCCTGTGAGCGCCATGCCGCCTACCGCGACCGCACGACGATTTCCCCGGCGGAGCCCGGGTTCTACGTGATGACCCTGCAGCTGGCCGGTGAGCTGCGGCTCGCGCAGCAGGACCGGGTGGCGGTGCTGAAACCCGGGTTGTTCGCGTTGTACGACTCGGCGGAGCCCGCGGCGCTGACCGCGAGCGACGGTTACCGCTCGACGTGCATCCGGTTCCCCAAGGCGTGGCTGGGCCCGCACCAGCCGACCGGCATCACGGCGACGGCGTTCGAGTGCGAGCCCGGACTGCCCGCGGCGGTGTGGGGCATGTTGATCAGCCTCAACCGCAACCTGGAGGGACTGGGCGCGCACGGTCCCGCGGCGGTGCGCACGGTGATGGACCTGGTGACCACCATGCTGCGGACCGAGCTGGGCAGGCGCGAGCCGGAGCGGCGGGACGTGCTGCTGGCCGAGATCGGCGCGTACATCGAGCGGCACCTCGGCGATCCGGAGCTGGACCCCACCCGGATCGCGGCGGCGCACTTCGTCTCACCGCGGCAGCTGCACGTGTTGTTCGAGCGGACCGGCACGACGGTCGCGGCGGCGATCCGCGAGCGCCGGCTCGACCGCTGCCGCCGCGATCTCGCCGACCCGGCACTGGCCTACGTGCCCGTCGCCGCGATCGCCGCGCGCTGGGGCTTCCGCGGCGCGTCGCATTTCGGCCAGGTGTTCAAGCGGGAGACCGGTAGGACGCCCGCCCAGTACCGGCGCGCCGCGCTGGCTCGCCTGCCGCGCTAGGTCATGTCTGACAATGTTGTGGTCCAGGTGATGACGGCGTGCAGGAGGATGGCTGCTCGG
>NZ_BAABIB010000111.1:0-42790 GCF_039542405.1 Amycolatopsis dongchuanensis | reverse complement strand
ACGGCTCATCGTCATACCTCCTGCTCAGGAACCTACATAACCCCTGAGCCACAAAGTCTGACGCGCGCCCCAACGACCACCCCCGACCACCCACCACCACCGCCCTCGCCAGCCCCACCCCCAGCACCCCCCAACCCCCGAACCACTCACCCCTCCCCAGACAACAACCGCCCAAGTGCCCCAGCCGCATCGAACAACGCCCGGGCCCGCCGCTCGATCACCGCGCTCCTGACGACCAACGCCGCCCCCACCTCCTCCCCGCGCCCGAGCCGTGGCACCAGCGCCCGGAGCGCCGTGATGCCGTAACCGGCGAGCCGGAGCTGGTGGACGATCCGCGCCGTACGGACCTCCGCGGGCGAGTACCGCCGAGGCTCCCGAGCGGACGCCCGCGAAGGGACCACCAGCCCCTCCGCGTCCCAGTGCCGCAAGGTCGACGGGCGGACTCCGATCGCCTCGGCGAGTTCCGAGATGCTCAGCGAATCCGACGGGCGCACGTCGGCGATGGGCTCCGCCGCGATCGCCTCCGCGGCCTGCTTCGCGAGGGCCAGCTCCCGGCGTTCCGCGTCGAGCCGGGCGTGGGCCGCGTCCAGCAGCGCGAACAGGTCCGAACCCGGATACGCCTGCGCCGCCCGCATGATCGTCTTCGCCTCGACCGGGCCCGTGGCGGTCGCGAGCGCCCGGTAGGCCAGCGCCGACCACACGTGCCGCTCGTCGTAGCTGCGGTAGCCGCTGCCGGTGCGCGCGGCGGGAGGCAGCACGCCGTCGCGTTCGAGGTTGCGCACCTGCTGCACCGAGTACCCCGCCCGCCGGGCGACCTCGATCGTCCGCAGACCGCCCGATTTGCGGGTTGTCACCGGATCACCAGGGCAGACCAGAGCCGGAGCCTCCACAAGCACATGAATGAGAGGCTAGAACCCATGGGCATCACCGAGATCATCGAGTTCGTCGGGGGACTGGACGGCGTGCTGACCCTCCAGCCGGGTCCGGGCGACGGCTCACCCGAAATCAGCTGGGGCGACGCGTTCTTCTACTACGCACCCGACGGCGTGGTCCCGAAAACGCAGCCCTTCGCGACGATCGTGACGAAGGACTACCCGGGCGACGAGACCTCCCGCCTGAACCGCCCAGGTGCCTTCCGCGTGAACCTCTTCGCGGGCAAGGAAATCTTCAAGCAATGGACCGGTCATACGCCCCCCGAAGACGCCGAGGATGTCGTCATCGCGCACCCCGTCTACGGCAGGCAGGGCTGGCTCGCCGTCGTGAACCCGGGCCCCCGCACCGAAAACACGGTCCGGGACCTGCTCCGCGCCGCACATGATCTCGCCCGTTCCCGCTGGCGACGAAACGACCGGCGAGGGAGTGGTAGCGGTGAGTAGACCTACTCAAATCCGCTCGAACCGGTTGAGCCCGCGCCCTTCGATCCCGTAGCGTCACGAGCTGAGCACAATGCGCAGCTGGCTACCGTCTGAGGGGGCGGGTATGACCGGATACCAAATCGTCATCGACGACATCGCGGCAGCGGGTCGTGCTGCACAGCGAGTGGCGAGCGTGCTCGGTTCCCTGGGCTTCGCCGGCGCTGTCCCGGCTGGAGAAGCTGGAATGCCCGGCGCACGCGCCGTCGCGAAGCTGGCTGCGGTGAAGGACGGTTGGGCGCGGCAGGAGAACTCGCTCGCCAGGGGGTTCACCGACTACGCGAACGACCTGGCCCGTGCTGCCGAGTTCTACCGGGCACACGAGGACGCCGCTCAGCGCGAGCTGCGCCAGTTCGAGATGCCGAGCGGGATGAACTGATCGTGGTCGGCTGGGGTGAGGTGATCCGGTGGAGCCCGGAACCGCTCGCGGAGCTGGTGACGGTGCTCAACAACCGCTACAACCAGCTCGTCGGCTGTGCCGATGAGCTGCGCGCGGCCGGGATACCGGAGGGCTGGGCGGGACCGGCCGCGAACGCCGCCGCGGCGGAAGCCGGCCGGCTCGCGGCCGTGGCGGAAGAACTGGCCGCCGAAGGGGCCATGGTGCGCCGCGCCGCGGGGGACGTGTCCGATGCGATCACCGGCATACTGCACGGCGTCGCTGAGGCGCGAACTCTGGCTGCCGCGCACGAATTCCAGATTGGTGACGACGGCAGCGTGACCGACCACGGACCGCCGCCCGTGTGCACCGAGCAAGACCCCGACGGCTCACAGGACACCGCCGACCGGCAGCGGATCGCCGTCGAGCTGCGGGACCGGGTACGAGAGGTGCTGCGTTCCGCCGAGGACGTCGACAACGACTTCTGCGCGGTGCTGGACCGCGTTCTCGCCGGCCACGTCATCGCCCCGGGCAGTGAGGACACCGACCTGGCAGCCGCCGGGAATTCCGGCTGGGTACTCGGGTCGTTGAGCATCCCGGCGCCACCGCCCGGGGCGACACCGGCGGACAACGCCGCGTGGTGGGCCACGCTGTCGCCCAACCAGCAGGCCGTGCTACTGCGCGACCATCCCGAGCTGCTCGGCAACCGGGACGGGCTGCCCGGGGAGATCCGTTCGAAGGCGAACCTCGCCCGCATCCCCGCGGAAAGAGCGGAGATCCGGCAGCGGATCGACGCCGTCACGCAGGAGCTCGCCGATCTCTCCAGCCAATCGGAGGTCTCGCCGGGAGCGATCCAGCGGGTTCAGGACGAGATCGACCAACTCGAAGCGAAGCTCGGGTCCCTGGACGCTGTCGAGGCCGCCATGCGCCGCCCCGGTGAGAGGCAGCTGCTCACCCTCGACGTGTCCGGCGACCGCGTGAAGGCAGCTCTCGCCGTGGGGAACGTGGACACAGCCGAACACGTCGCCGTGTTCACCCCCGGATTCACCTCTACGGTGGACCGGAGTCTCAGCGGCTACGACAACGACATGCAGAACCTGCAACAGCATTCTCAATCACTGGCCGACCGCTACGGCGACGGCGGGCAGGTGGCCACCGTGACCTGGATGGGCTATGAGGCCCCGCAATGGAGTGACGTGCTCGGCGGGAACCAGTCGGTCGTTTCGGATCACCTGGCCAAGGTGGGCGCGGAGAAGCTCGACGGGTTCCTGGACGGGCTCGGCGCCTCCCACGACAGCACGGGGAACCCGTTGCACCTCACCGCCCTGGGCCATTCGTACGGCAGCCTCACGACCGGAATCGCCTTGCAGCGGGACACCCCGGTCGACGACGCCGTGGTGTTCGGCTCACCCGGCCTGGACGCCGACGAGCGGAGCGATCTCAAAGTCCCGGACGGACACCTGTTCGCTGCCATGTCGGACCGGGATTCGATCCCCAAGCTGGACATGCTTGATCATTTCGGCGTGTCGCCCTACGACATGCCCGGCGTCGATCGCGTGGACACGGGGAACGCGGTCTCGGTGGACGGTGCACCTCTCGACGCGACCCACACGCACAGCGAGTACCTGCAGGAAGGCTCGACCAGCCAGTACAACATGGCCGCGATCGTCGCCGGCCGACCCGAGCTCAGAGTGCCGTACGCGCCGGCGCCCCCGGCACCCGTGCCCCAGCCCCCAGTACGTCGCTAGCGTGACCCCTGCCCGCCACCGAACCCTGGAAACGACCATGAACCGCCTCATCCGCGCAACCCTGGCCGGTCTGATCGCCGCCGCACTGGTGCTCGAACTGGCCGGGTGCGGAGGCGACGACCGCACGGGGAGCCCCATGTCGGCAACACCGGATCCGAGCCGTCTGGCCAAGCAGTTCGCCGACCTGGTGCAGCGCCCGGACATCGACCAGGCCACCGCGCGTTATGAGGCGATGTCGGGCCAGATCCGCGACGCGTTGTCGCGGGTGTACCCCGACCTGCGGTGGCGGCAGACGAGCCAGCTGACCGGCGCGGCTTGCGGGTTCGGCTACCCAGGCCTCGAGACCGACGGCGAACAGCGCGGACTGGCCAACTGGATGGCGCCGGGGAGCATTCCCGACGGGCGCTGGGACGAGGCCGTGCAGGTCGTGCGAACCGTGGCCCTCAAGTACGGCTTCGACAAGGTCGTGACCACGGTCAGCCGGCCGGAGGACCACGAAGTCGTCTTCTCCGACCTGTATGACGCCGAGTTGAACTTCGGTTCGGCTGTCAACACCACCCTGTTGGTGCGAACGGGGTGCCACCTGACCGCGGAGGCGAAGAAACGGGGACACCCGGCCTTTTCGCCGTCGGGCAGCTGAGGTTCGTCCGAGGCGGACGGGCTGGTTCGCGTTCGTGCTCTCCTCCGGCTGAAGCCTCACTACTCACCGCTACAAGCCGGTGAAGCCGCGCTCACCATCGCGATGCTCTGTTCCGCGGGTTTCACAGCCGTCGCGCTGCTGCTCGGCATCGGCGAGCTGCGGGCCCGCCGAGCACGGCGCTCTGCCGAGCAACTACGGCACGTGACAATGGCTGCTCCATCTGAGTGATGGTTTCCTCGATGAGGTAGCGCTACTCAGAGCAACCAGGTAAACCTGGTCAGGCCTTCACTTCGAGAAATTCGCTACGGAAAGTGGCGGCCTGGCCCGTGGTCCGGGGATGGGACCACGAGCCCGGCGAGCCGGGGTCGTCCGGCTGGGACATCCGCTCGTTTCTCACGCTGCTGTCGGCGTCCGCGGGGGACCGTTCGGCAGCCGCGCGAAGGCACCTGCTCGGGTGGGCCCGCACGGAGGGGGAGCCGGGCTCACCCGAGCCCTCGTGGTGGGATGGCGGGGTCCAACCCGTCCGGCCCGAGGGGAGAGCCGTGGAACGCACCCGAGTCTGGTACCGCCCGATGCTCGCTCGCGGACGCGCGGAGGAGCACCGCGCCTCGACGCCGCTGGAGCTGCTGTTCGACCTGTGTTTCGTCGTCGCGGTGAGCCAGGCCGGCGTCCAGCTGCACCACTCGCTCGGCGAGCACGAGATCGCCCACGGCGTGGGCACCTACTTCGCGGTGTTCTTCGCGATCTGGTGGGGCTGGGTCAACTTCAGCTGGTTCGCCTCCGCCTTCGACACCGACGACGTGCCCTACCGCGTGGCGACGTTCGTGCAGATCGCCGGGGCGCTGGTGGTCGCGGCCGGCGTGCCCGCGGCCTGGCACGAGGACTTCTCCATCGTCGTCGCCGGTTACGTGCTCATGCGGCTCGCCCTCGTCGCGCAGTGGCTGCGTGCCGCGCGGCAGGACGAGACGTACCGGCCGACGGCGCTGCGGTACGCGCTGGGCATCACCGTCGTGCAGATCGGCTGGCTGCTCCGGCTGGCGGTGCCGGCTTCGTGGTTCGCGGTGAGCTTCCTCGTGCTCGTCGTGGCGGAGCTGCTGGTGCCGGTGTGGGCCGAGCGGGCGCGCGCGACGAGCTGGCACCCGCGGCACATCGCCGAACGGTACGGGCTGTTCACGCTGATCGTGCTCGGTGAGTCGGTGCTCGCGGCCACGACGGCGATGGAGGACGCGCTGAGCAGCGGCCACGAGGTCGGGGAGCTGATCGCGGTGGCGGTCGCGGGGCTGGCGATCGTGTGCTCGATGTGGTGGGTGTACTTCGACCGGCCCGGGCACCGCCGCCTCCTGCAGTTCCGGCGCGGGTACGTCTGGGGCTTCGGCCACTACCTGATCTTCGGCTCGGCCGCAGCCGTCGGCGTGGGGCTGGAACTGACGATCGACCACGTCACGCACACCGGCCACCTCGGCACGACGGGAACCGCGCTCGCGCTCACCGTGCCGGTCGCGCTGTACGTGCTCAGCGTGTGGCTGCTGCACGTCGGCCCGCGCAACGAGTGCCGCCCCATCGCGCTCGGCTTCCCGCTGGCCGCGGTGCTCGTGCTGGCGGCGTCGGCCACCCCGGTCGCGGTGTACCTGGTGGCGGTCGTGCTGGTCGCGCTGGTGGTCACGATCCTCGTCGCGACACACGGCCACCCCGTCGAGGACTAGACGAGAACGGCCCGCGCCCCCGATGGGAGCGCGGGCCGCGTCGACGTTCCTCAGCTCAGCGCGCTGCCCTTCTGCCACGCGTCCCAGGACAGGGCCCAGTCGCCGTAGAGGTCCCACACCGGCAGCTGCTTGCCGCCGGAGTTGCTCACCTCCACGACGTCACCGAGGCCGAAGTTGTTGAAGAACCACTGCGCGTTGTCGGCGTTGAGGTTGATGCAGCCGTGCGACACGTTGGATCTCCCTTGTGAGCCAACGCTGTTCGGGTTCTCGTGCACGAACTCGCCGTCGTTGGACATGCGCAGCGCCCAGTGCTCCTCGGACCGGTACCAGTTGGGGTCGCCCTGGCAGACCCCGTAGGTGCACGAGTCCATCGTGTAGTCCTTCTGCTTGTCCGAGATCACGTGCGCGCCGAGGTGCGTGGGGGTCGAGTCCTTGCCCATCGAGATCGGCATGGACTTGACCATCTGCCCGTTGTGGAAGATCTGCATCTGCTCGGTGTTGCCGTCCGCCTTCGCGATCCACGAGTCGTGCACGTGGTAGGTCTCCGTGCGGTCCGTCGCGCCGTACACGCCGTTGCCGAAGTCGACGCCGTAGATCTTCGCGCTGACGGTGATCGTCGTGCCCGGCTGCCAGTACGTCTTGGGCCGGTAGTGCACGTTCTTGTCGTCGACCCAGTACCAGCTGCCCTGCTGCGGCGGGTTCGACGTCACCGACAGCTGCTTTTCCACGTCCGCCTTGTTCTTCACCGCGTACGTGAACTGGAAGACGATCGGCTGCCCCACGCCGACGCCCGTCTGCGCCACCGCGGAGGGCGCCGGGATCATGTTGGGGTTGGCCTGCTTCGCGGGTGACAGCGTGCTGACCGTGCTCTGCTCCTCGACGGTCTTGCCCTTCGCGTCCGCCGCGTGCGCGTCGATCGAGTACTTCGCGCCGTAGCCGAGCACGTCGCTGGACGTCCACGTCGTCTTGTCGGGCGACAGCGTCCCGTTGACCTTCGTGCCCTTCGTGGTGTTGGTCACGGTCACGTCGGTGATCGTGCCGTTCGCGGCCTTCACGACGATCGGCGTCTTCGGGTTGACGTTCGTCGTCTGGGCGGGCTCGATCGAGACCTTCACGGCCGCGCCGGCCTCGGACGAAACCGGGGCACCGCCGCCGGTCGTCGAATTGTTGTCCGAATTGTCTGAACTGCACGCCGAAAGGGCGAGCACGGTCACCAGTACCCCGGTGAGCAGGCCGGATCGCGCTCTACCGGAGAAGCGTGAAGAGTTGTTCAAGAACATCTGGTCTCTTTTGTCGTGGAGGTCGGGAGGAGCGTGCCTGGTGCTTCAAACTACCGCGCTCCTACAGACGCCCGACCACGTGGTTTGTTGCCGGGGAGTGGCGTGCGTCACCACTGTTCTTCGACGCCTGACACGACTTTCACACCCGGCCCGCCGTAAAGGCCAGGACCGTCGACATCAAGGCTCTCGAGGTGTACCCGCGCGGCTTCATACGCACGCTCCGTCAGTTCTCCGGTGTGACGGAAATCCAAGGGGCTCAACCGCATCGGCACCGGTCCCGGCAGGTACACGACGGGTACTTCGGCCGCCGCGAGCGGCGCTTCCAGCACCGCCTGGTTCCGCATGCTGATCATCGCCGTGTACATCAGCACTTCCGCGATCGTGCGCGGCGGTGACGGGATCTGGCCGGGGAACGCGCAGTCGAGCACCACCAGTGACTTCGCGCCCATCGCGAGCGCCTGCCGCATCGGCACGTTCGCCACGAGCCCGCCGTCGTAGAGCAGGCGGCCGTCGTGCTCGACGGGTGGGTAGATGCCGGGGATCGCGGCGCTCGCGAGCAGTGGCGCCAGCAGTTCGCCGGAGCGGAACAGGTGCGGCTCCGCGGTGTCGACGTCGGTGGTCACGACCCCGAGCGGCAGCTTCAGGTCCTCGAAAGTCGTGTGCTCGCCGAGGTGTTCGCGCACGATCGCGGCGAGGCCGGTGTTGGGGAACAGGTGCGTCTTCGCGTGCCGCAGCGTCCGCACCTGGCTGAACACCCCGCCGGGAAACGCTTCCTGACGCGTCATGTGCACCCAGATCTCCGGCAGCCGCCGCGTCGCGTCGGCCGGTTCCAGCGCGAGGAACGCGCCGTTGAGCGAGCCCACGGACGTACCGGTCACCAGGTCCGGGTGCACGCCGTGTTCGTCGAGCGCGCGCAGCATCCCGACCTGCATCGCGCCGAGGCTGCCGCCTCCGCCGAGCACGAACCCGATGGGGCGGGGGAGGTTCAGCTCGGTCATGCCCTCGATCGTCTCTCGCACGGCGGGCGGCGGCCATTCTTGGTGACGAATTCGATCGCTCCGCGTGGATCCGGGCTCTACGCTCCTCGTCCGTGATCCCCGTGGCCCACCTGCCCGCGTTCGAGAGTGACAGCACCGCGCTGCACCTCGCGCACCTGCGCGAACGCGGCCGCGTGCCGTGGGGGTGGCTGGCGTGGATCGGGCTGCTCGTCGTGCTGCACGCGGCGTCCGGGTTCGAGGCCACCGACTTCATCGGCCTGCCGGTCGGGCTCGCCGCCTGGCTCGGCTGGACCGTCTGGCGCCGCCTGCGGTTCGTGCGCTGGACCCGCCCGGCCGAAGCCCTGCTGCGGGAACAGCCCTGGTTGCCGGTCGACGTGAGCCTGCGTGGCAGGCGGATCGTGGCCGGCGGGACGGTGTTCGCGCTGCCCGGGATGCCTCGTGAGGTGCGCAACGTCATCGCGCGCACCGGGAGGGTGTGGTTCGTCGGCCCGGACGGCGGGCTGGCGGTGATCCGCGTCGAGGGTTCCGGACGGCCGTGGCGCGCGCGGGTCCGGCGGAGGGCGGGACGGGTGACCGCGCCGAGGGCGGTGGACCACTGGTGGCGGAAGCGGCGGCGGTTCCGGCTGGCGGCGGGCTTCGCGGGGTTGTTCGCCGCCGCCCTCGTCGCGCTGCTCGTCGCCACGGTCATCGAACCACCGGCTCCCGACGAGATCGCCTACGTGCTCGTCGCCTACGGGATGGTCGTCGTTCCCTTGGCGGCGCTGGTCTTCGTCGCGCGACGGTCGCGGCCGCCGGCACCGGGGACCTGGACCCGGATCGCGGGCGCGGTCGACGACGCCGACTACATCGAGGACGACGAGCCGTTGGTCCACGGCTGGGCCGTGCTGCCGGAAATCGGTCCCGTCGAGGTCGAGATCGGCGGCTGCCCGCTCGACCTGTACACCGACATCTGGTTCCACCGGCGGATGTACGTGCTCGGGCGGCCGCGACCGGGCGAGGTCGTGCTCGGGCTGCCCGGCTTCCCGGTCACGGCGACGGCTTTTCTCGGCGGAGAGCCTTCCCTGATCGCTACCAGTGAGTAACACTCGTCACAAAGGCTTGACGCCGATGTTGAGGAGGTGCCCGGTGGCGAAACCGGTGAAGGTGACGGAACAGGAAGCCAGGGCACTCGCCGAGGAGTCGCGGGAAGCGGGCTGGGACAAGCCGTCGTTCGCCAAGGAGCTGTACCTCGGCCGCTTCCGCCTCGACCTCGTCCACCCGCACCCGCGGAGCACGCCCGAGGCCGAGGCGAAGGCGGAGCGGTTCCTCGGCCAGCTGCGGGAGTACTGCGCGACGATCGACGGCAGCGTCATCGAACGCGAGTCGCGCATCCCGGACGAGTACGTCAAGGGGCTGGCGGCGCTGGGCTGCTTCGGGATCAAGATCCCCGAGGAGTACGGCGGCCTCGGCCTGACGCAGGTCGCCTACAACCGCGCGCTGATGCTCGTCGGCTCGGTGAACCCGACGCTGGGTGTGCTGCTGTCGGCGCACCAGTCGATCGGCGTGCCGGAGCCGCTCAAGCTCGCCGGGACGCCCGAGCAGAAGGCGCGGTTCCTGCCGCGCTGCGCGAAGGGTGCGATCACGGCGTTCCTGCTCACCGAACCGGACGTGGGCTCGGACCCGGCGCGGCTCGCGACGACCGCGGTGCCCACCGACGACGGCGAGGCGTACGAGCTGGACGGCGTGAAGTTGTGGACCACCAACGGTGTCGTGGCGGAGCTGGTCGTCGTGATGGCGCGGGTGCCGAAGTCCGAGGGCCACCGCGGCGGGGTGACGGCGTTCATCGTGGAGATGGACACGCCGGGCATCACGGTGGAGCGGCGCAACGCCTTCATGGGCCTGCGGGGCATCGAAAACGGGGTGACGCGCTTCCACCGGGTGCGCGTGCCGAAGGAGAACGTGGTCGGCGGCGAGGGCAAGGGGCTGAAGATCGCGCTGGCGACGCTCAACACCGGCCGCCTGTCGATCCCGTCGATGTGCGCCGGTGCGGGCAAGTGGTGCCTGAAGATCGCGCGCGAGTGGGCGGGCGAGCGCGTGCAGTGGGGCAAGCCGATCGGCGAGCACGCCGCGGTCGCGAACAAGATCGCGTTCATCGCCGCGACGACCTACGCGATGGACAGCGTGCAGGAGCTGTCCGGGCACCTCAGCGACGAGGGCCGCAACGACATTCGCATCGAGGCGGCGCTGGCGAAGCTGTGGGCGAGCGAGATGTCGTGCCGCGTGGCGGACGAGCTGATGCAGATCCGCGGCGGGCGCGGGTACGAGACGGCGGAGTCGCTGGCCGCGCGCGGCGAACGCGCGGTGGGTGTCGAGCAGCTGGTGCGGGACCTGCGGATCAACCGGATCTTCGAGGGTTCGACGGAGATCATGCACCTGCTCATCGCGCGCGAGGCCGTGGACGCGCACCTGTCCGCCGCGGGCGCGCTCGCGGAAGCCGACGCGGACCTGTCCGCCAAGGCGAAGGCGGCCGCGAAGGCGAGCGGGTTCTACGCGAAGTGGCTGCCGCAGCTGGTCACCGGGCGCGGCCAGGTGCCGACGTCGTTCGCGGAGTTCGGCAGGCTGGCGCCGCACCTGCGCTACGTCGAGCGCACGTCGCGGAAGCTGGCGCGCTCGACGTTCTACGGCATGGCGCGCTGGCAGGCGGCGCTGGAGAAGCGGCAGGGCTTCCTCGGGCGGATCGTCGACATCGGCGCGGAGTTGTTCGCGATGGCGGCGAGCTGCGTGCGGGCGGAAATGCAGGACACGGCGGAGGCGCGGGAGCTGGCGGAGGCGTTCTGCCACCAGTCGCGCCTGCGGGTCGAGCGGCTGTTCGACGCCCTGTGGACGAACACCGACGACGGGGACTACGCGCTGACCGCGGGCGTGCTGCGGGGCCGGTACACGTCGCTGGAGGAGGGGGTCCTCGACCCGAGCGAGGGCACCGGCCCCTGGATCTCCGGGTGGACCGCCGGGAAGTCCACTGTGGAATCGGTGGCGCGGCGGACCAGCTCAGGGCAGGGGTGAGGCGCTCACTCCCGGACCAGGCGCACCGCCCCCAGCGCCACCGCGCGCGAGCCCAGCCGCGACAACCGGATCCGCACCGGAGTACCGGACAGGAGCGGCTGGGCTTCGAGCGCGCGCAGCACCGCCTTCTCCAGCAACGGCCACGACGCCACCACGCTGCCGCCGAGGATGGCCAGGTCCAGGCCCAGCAACCCGCCCGCCTGCGCGACCGCCGAGCCCAGGTGCCGCCCGGCTTCCTCGTAGACCGCCGCCGCCACGGCGTCCCCGGCCTCGGCGGCCGCCGCGATCTCCTGCGCTGTCAACGAGGCCCCCGTCCGCGCGGCGTAACGCCGGGACAGCGAGCGCCCTGACGCGTACGCCTCCAGGTGCCCCCGCTGCCCACACGAACACGGCTCGTCCCCGAACGCGCCCACGTGACCGATCTCCCCAGCGCCCCGGCCCCGCAGCAGCCTGCCGTCCACGAGCAGCGCCCCGCCGACCCCGGTGCCGAGCGTGACACCCAGCGCGTTCCGCAACCCCGCCGCCTCGCCGAGCAGAAACGCCCTGACGTCGTTCTCCGCACGCGCGGGCACGCCCAGCCGGGCCGAGAGCCCGGCGTTGATCGCGGTGCCCGCCCAGCCGGTGAACGAATCGCCCGTCGCGAGCACGGTGCCGGTGTTCGGGTCGACCACCCCCGCGGCACCGACACCGATCCCCGCCGGGGTGACACCGAAGGAGCGCACCAGCCCGGCGGCGATGTCCAAAATGGACTCGCCACCCTCGGTGGCCGGCGTCGGCCGCACCGCCTCCGCCACCACCTCGCCCCGCTCGTCGCACAACACGGCGAGCGTCTTCGAACCCCCGATGTCGAGCCCTGCCCAGAACCGTGCCGTCATACCGCGCGCGCCAACCGCCGCTCACGCTGCCGCGCCGGATCCGGCACGGGCGAGGCCAGCAGCAACGCCCGCGTGTACTCGTGTTCCGGCGTGCGCAGCACCTGCTCGCACGGGCCCTGCTCGACGACGCGCCCGCCGCTGAGCACGGCGACGCGGTCGCACACGCGGTCCACGACGGCGAGGTCGTGGCTGATGAACAGGCAGCCGAACCCGAACTCCTCGTGCAGCCGCGCCAGCACATCCAGCACCGTGGCCTGCACGGACACGTCCAGCGCGCTCGTCGGCTCGTCCGCGACCAGCAGTTTCGGGCCCAGCACGACCGCCCGCGCCAGGCTCACCCGCTGCCGCTGACCACCGGACAGCTCGTGGCCGTACCGGTGCAGCAGCGACTCGGGCAGCTCGACGGCGTCGAGCAGTTCCCGCACCCGCCGCAGCCGCTCACGCCTGCCCTGCCGGGTGTGCACGACCAGCGGTTCGGCGATCGTCTGCGCCACCGTCATCCGCGGGTCCAGGGACGACGCCGGGTCCTGGAAGACGGCGCCGATGTGCCGTCGTGCCTTGCCGTTCAGCGGTTCCCCGAACACGCGCACCCCGCCGGACTTCGGCTTCACGAGCCCCAGCGCGCAGTTGCCGAGCGTCGTCTTGCCCGAACCGGACTCGCCGACCAGCCCGACGATCTCCCCGGCGCCGACGTGCAGCGACACGGAGTCGACCACCCGCCGCCCGCCGTAGGTGACCACCACGTCCGTCAGCGACAGGACCGCGTCGGCCGGTTCGGGTTCGGAGTGGGAAGCCGTGCCCAGCAACGGAACCGCCGCCAGGAGCTGCTTGGTGTAGTCGGCTTCCGGGTGTTCGAACAGCTTCGTGGTGGCCGCCTCTTCGACGACGCGGCCCTGGCGCAGGACCAGCACCCGGTCGGCGAGGTCGGCGACGACGCCCATGTTGTGCGTGATCAGGAGCGTGCCCGTGCCCTCGTGCTCGCGGATGTCCCGCAGCAGGTCGAGGATCTGCTGCTGCACGGTGACGTCGAGCGCGGTCGTCGGCTCGTCCGCGATGATCAGCTCCGGCCCCGCCGCCAGCGCGATGGCGATCATCACGCGCTGCCGGAGCCCGCCGGAGAGCTGGTGCGGGTACTGGTCCAGGCGCCGCCGCGGCTCCGGCACGCCGACGCGGTCCAGCAGCTCGGCGCACCGGTCGCGGTAGTGCTTCAGCCGTTTCGGCTGCTCGTCGTGGTTGCGGATCGCCTCGGCCAGCTGGAACCCGATGGTGCGCAACGGGTTCAGCGCGGTCATCGGCTCCTGGAAGACCATGCCGGCGCCCTTGCCGCGGACGCGCCGCAGCGCCTCGCCCCGCAGGCCGAGCACGTCCTGCCCGGCCAGCTCGATCGAGCCGGTCACCTTCGCGTTCCCCGGCAGCAGCCCCAGCACCGCGAGCGCGGCCGTGCTCTTGCCGGACCCGGATTCCCCGACCAGCGCGACGATCTCGCCCTTGCCGACGGTCAGCGACAGGTTGTCGACGGCCGGACTGTCGCCGTAGGTCACCCGCAGGTTTTCGATGCTCAGCACACTCATCGCCGCCCCCTCACCGCGAACGCGTCACGCAGTCCGTCGCCCAGGAAGTTGATCGCACACACCACGAGCACGATCGCGATACCCGGCGGCAGGATGAGCCACCAGGCGCCGTCGTAGGTGTAGGTGATGCCCTTGCTCAGCATCGCGCCCCAGTCCGTCGTCGGCGGTGGCACGCCGAGTCCGAGGAAGCTGACGTAGGCCACGAGCAGGATCGCGTCGGCGATCTGGAAGGTCAGGTTGACCATCAGCGTGCCGATCGCGTTGGGGATGAGGTGCCGGAACACGATCCGCAGCCGTCCGGCGCCGAGCACCGAGATGGCCTTCACGTAGTCGCGTTCCTTGAGCGTCACCGTTTCCGCGCGCATCAGCCGCGCCGGGACGAGCCACGAGACGCAGCCGATGATCACCGCGAGCACCCACACGCTCGGGGTCACCAGCGTCGCGGCCACGAGCAGCAGGAACAACGCGGGGATGGCGACCCCGGTGTCGACGATTCGCATCAGCACGGCGTCGGCCCAGCCGCCCGCGTACCCCGCGAGCGCGCCCCAGATCGCGCCGATCGCGGTCGCGATGAGCCCCGCGACCACCCCGACGATCAACGACGTGCGCCCGGCGACCATGAGCCGCCCGAGCACGTCGTAGCCGAGGTCGTCGGTGCCCAGCGGGTGTCCGGCACCCGGCGCGAGCCGCGCGGCCTGCAGGTTCGTGTGCACCTGGTCGCTGCCGTAGAGCAGCGGGCCGAGGAAGCAGAACGCCAGCACCAGCAGGAGCAGGATGCCGCCGGCGACTGCCGTGCGGTGCCCGAGGAACGCCGAGAGGGTGCCGCGGTGGCGCCGCTCGGGTGCGGGCGCCAGCGAGATGGTCGGGTCAAGCGTGGTCATGTGCTCCCGCCCTCCGGATCCGGGGATCGATCAGCAGCTGCACGAGGTCGGCGAGCAGGGCACCGGCGACCGTCGCGATGGCGATGACGAGCACGACGCCCAGCAGCACGGGGTAGTCGGCGTTGCGGGCGGCGTTCCAGAACAGCAGTCCGACGCCGGGGTAGTTGAACATCGACTCGACGACGAGCGACCCGCCGAAGATCACCGGCACGTAGTAGCCGAGCATCGCGACGACCGAGGTCAGCGAGTTCGGCCAGACGTGCCGCCACAGGATCACCCGCTCCGGCGTGCCCTTCGCGCGGGCCGTGCGCACGTAGTCCTCGGTCAGGTTGTCCAAAGTGGAGGCACGCATGTACCGGCTGAACGCCGCCACCGTCGCGCCCGCGCCCGCGAGCACCGGCAGCACGAGCGAGCCGGGCTGCGACAGCAGTTCGCCGAGCGTGTCGCCCTGCGCGGCCTGCGCCGGGAACCACGGCAGGGCCTGCGAGAACAGGATGATCAGCAGCAGCGACAGGAAGAACACCGGCGTCGCGTAGAGCACGAACGCGATCCCGGTGCCGAGGTGGTCGAGCACGCCACCGCGCCGGACCGCCTGCCACACGCCCAGCGGCAGCGCGACGACGATCGCCAGCAGCGTCGAGGTCGCGGTGAGCACGAGCGTCTTCGGCAGCCGCTCGCCCAGCAGCGTCGTGACGTCGGTGTTCATCGAGTACGACTCGCCGAGGTCGCCGTGCAGCAGGCGGAGCAGGTAGTCCCAGTACTGCACCGGCAACGGCTGGTCGAACCCGGCGGAGTGGTTGAACGCGTCGATCTGCTCCTGCGTGGCCTTGACGCCGAGGATGCCGCGCGCGGGGCCGCCCGGCAGCAGGTGCAGCAGCACGAACGTGGCCACGGTGACCAGCAGCACGACCACGACGGCCAGCAGCAAGCGTTTTCCGACGTAGCGGATCATCGCGCCACCTCCTTCGTCCAGAACCAGCGCTGCGGCTGCAGGCCCGCGAGCGGGTCCTGGCTGACGCCGTGCAGCGCGGAGTCGATCGCCGAGACCTGGTACGGCGGGTTCGGCATCCAGATGACGGGCAGCTGCTCGGCGAGCCGGGCGCTGTAGTCGAGCATCGTCTGCGCCGCGTTCGCCTGTGTGGACGCGGAAACCAGCTGGTCGGTGACCGCGTCCGTGTACCCGCCGAAGTTCACGCTGGCGTCCGTCGTGAACAGCTGCTCGCCGCTGGGGTAAGCCGGGAAGTACCAGCTGCCCTGCGTGCCGAAGTACGACAGCTGCCACGAGCAGGAGGGCTCCTCGGGTTTGCACGTCGTGCCCGTCGCGAGGACGGTGTTGAGCGGCTGCGAGTTGATGTTCAGCTCGATGCCGATCCGCGCCAGCTCGGACTTGAGCTCCTGCATGGTGCCGTCGGTCTCGTCGGAGCCGGATTCCGTCAGCAGGGTCATTTCCAGTCGCGTGCCCCGCGCGACGCCCTCACCGCAGTCGCCCTCGCACGTGAGGACCCCGTCGCTCCCCGGCCGCCAGCCGTGTGAGGCCAGCAGGTTCCGCGCCGCGTCGAGGTCGAACGGGTACGGGTTGGTCTTCTGCCGGTCGGACAGGTACTGCGGGTCGTTGTCCTGCGGCACCGGGCCGTAGCCGGGGCTCGCGGTGCCACGCCAGATGACCGACGAGATGGCCTGCTGGTCGACCGCGTGCTGGATCGCCTGCCGCACGTACAGCTGGGAGAACGCCTTGCCCAGCGCGGGGTTGTTGAAGTTGTAGGGGATGTAGGTGATGGACCAGCCGTTCCACGGCTCGATGGTGTAGCCCTGCGCTTCGAGTTCGGGTTGCTGCCCCAGGTTCGACGTCGGCAGGTAGCCGTAGTCCACGCCGCCGGCCCGCAGCACGTTGTACTCCGCGGCGGAACTGGTGAAGGTGAGGAAGTCGACGCCGTCCAGGCGCGCGGGGTCTTCCCCGGTGTAGCGCGGGTTCTTCACCAGGCTGACCGCGCCGTTCGCGGTGAAGTTCCGCAACGCGAACGGGCCGTCCACGACCTTCCACAGTGGATTCGACGCGTAGGTGCCGAGGTTCTTCGCTTCGGCGACCAGGTGGTCGAAGATCCGCTTGGCGCCTTCAGGCGTGCGGTCGGCGTCGCCGTCACCCCATTCCTGGTGCGGCAGCGGAATTACGTAGGTCAGCTGGTTGGCCGTGAACCAGTCGTTGTTGTAGGTCTTGTCGAGCGTGAGCGTGAAGGTGTGCTCGTCGACGGCGTGGAAGGCGGTGACGTTGTCCGGGATCAGCCCGCTCGTGTAGGCACCCCAGTCGTCCTTGCCCGCGCGCACGAGGTTGAACCAGAACTCGACGTCCCGCGTGGTCACCGGGGTTCCCGTGGACCACGTGAGCGGCTTGAGCCGGATCGTGACCGTGCGGCCGTCCGCCGAATACACCGGCGGCTCGGCCGCGCTCGCCTGCTCGTCCATCGCGACCGCGCCCGAAGTGCCGTCGTAGGCGTAGAGCGGGACGTACATCGTGGACTGGATCGCCGAGTTGTAGCTGGCCGTGTAGCCCGGGTAGGAGATCGGCAGGATCCAGTTCGGTGTCGCCGACGGGGGCAGCGCGAACCGGACCGTCCCGCCTGGCACTTCGTTCTGCCCGCCGCCGCCGTGCTGCTCCCGCGCTCCGGCACAGGCCGTCAGCGCGAGACAGCAGACGGCCAGCAGGGCCAGTCTGCGCACCATTTTTCGCCTCACTTCCAACAAGATTGATGCAAGAGATTTCTTGCTGGGGCTTCCCGGGGCTGCCTATGCTGGCGGAGTCAACCACCTCCCATGGAAATCGCCAAGGGGGCCAGGTGACAATAAGGTTTCTGCATACTTACGACAGATTTGGTGCAAGTAGTGCTCGGTACTCCGGCCCCCGCCGCCACGGACCTGTTGTGGCTGATCACCAGTGGCCGCGCCACCTCCCGGATGGAGCTGGCGCGGGTGCTCGGGCTGCCGCAGTCGACGGTCTCGCTGCGGGTGCAGGCGCTGTTGTCCGCCGGGGTGCTGACGGAGTCCGGTGAGGGCCGGTCGCAGGGCGGCCGCCGCCCGCGGCTGCTCGCCGTCCGCCCGGAGTTCGGCCACGTCTGGACCGCCGAGTTCGGCTCCAGCCACGTGCGCGTCGGCGCGCTCGACCTCGGCGGGAACCTGTTGTGCACCACCGAAGCGCCCATCACGATCGACGCGCACCCCGACACCGTGCTCGCCGAGTTCGCCGCGACGGTGCACGACCTCGCGCGCCGGAGCGACGTGCCGGGCCGGTGGCTGGGCGTCGGTGTCGGGCTGCCCGGTCCCGTCGACTACGCGGCGGGCACCGTCACACTGCCCGCGCGGATGCCGGGCTGGCGCGGCTATCCCGTGCGTGCCGCGCTGCAACGGCACTTCACGCAGCCGGTGGTGGTGGACAACGACGCGAACCTGATGGCGCTGGGGGCGGCACGGCTGGGCCCGCCGGGCGAAACGCTGGTGGTCGTCAAGGCGGGCACGGGCATCGGCTCGGGCCTGATTGTCGAAGGGCGGCTGCACCGGGGTCGCGGTGGCGTGGCAGGCGACATCAGCCACGTGCGGGTCGCCGCCGGGGAGGAAAACCCTTGCAGCTGCGGCAATCGCGGTTGCCTGGAGACCGTGGCCAGCGGTGCGGCGCTCATCCGCCAGCTGCGGGAGGCGGGCGTCGAGCTGGCCAGTGCTGCCGAGGTGATGGCGGCGGCGGAGAACGCGCACCCGGAGGTCACGCCTGCCGTGCGCCGGGCCGGGCTGCTGCTGGGCGAGGTGCTGGCCACGGTGGTCAACTTCGCGAACCCGGACGCGGTGCTGCTGGGCGGCGCGTTGTCGGGGGCCGAGGCGTTCGTCGCCGCGGTGCGGGGCGCGTTGTACGAGCGGTGCCTGCCGCTCGCGACGCGGGAACTCAGGATCGACCGGGTCCGCACCGGCGCGGACACGGCTCTCGTGGGCGCGGGTGCGCTCACGCTGGAGGAAGTCTTCGACGAAGCCGTGCGAGCGGCGGGAAAGGTGGCCGGGTGAAGCCGTTGCGGATCGGGATCGCCGGAATCGCGATCGAGTCGAGCACGTTCTCGCCCCATCGCTCTACAGTGGACGATTTCGTGGTGACCCGCGACCGGGAACTGCTGGCGCGCTACGACTTCCTGCCCGCCGACGTCGAGTGGGTCCCGCTGCTGCACGCCAAGGCGCTGCCGGGCGGCGCGGTCACCGAGGAGTCGTACACCGAGCTGTCGGAGGAGATCTTCACGCGGCTGCGCGACGCCGGGCCGCTGGACGGGTTGTTCTTCGACATCCACGGCGCGATGAGCGTGGAGGGCCGGCTCGACGTCGAGGCGGATCTCGCCGAGCGGATCCGGGAGATCATCGGGCCGGACGTGCTGGTTTCGGCGTCGATGGACCTGCACGGCAACGTGTCGCGGCGGCTCGCGCGGGCGGTCGACCTGATCACCTGCTACCGGATGGCGCCACACGAAGACGCGTGGGACACGCGGGAACGCGCGGTGCGCAACCTGGTGGCGCGTCTGCGCGACGGTGGGAAACCCGCCAAGGCGTGGGTGCAGGTGCCGGTGCTGCTGCCGGGCGAGAAGACGAGCACGCGCATCGAGCCCGCGAAGAGCATCTACGCCCGCGTCCCGCAGGTGGAGGCGCTCGACGGGGTGCTGGACGCCGCGATCTGGGTCGGCTACGCGTGGGCGGACGAACCGCGCTGCCAGGCGGCGGTCGTCGTCACGGGCGACGACCGGGAACTGATCGCGGCGAAGGCGGCCGAGCTGGCGCGGGCGTACTGGGACGCGCGGCACGACTTCGCTTTCGTGGCCCCGACCGGAACGCTGGCCGAGTGTGTGAGCATCGCGAAGGCGAGCGAGGCGCGGCCGTTCTTCATCAGCGACTCCGGGGACAACCCGACGGCGGGCGGCGCCGGGGACACCTCCTGGAGCCTCGGCGAGCTGCTGCGCCTGGACGTGAACGGGATCTACGCGGCGATCGTCGATCCCGAGACCGTGGCCACCGCCGTGCGCGCCGGGATCGGCGCCACCGTGACCGTCGAGGTCGGCGGGAAGATCGACTCGGGCCCGTGTGGTCCGGTGCCGTTGACGGCGCGTGTCGAGGCCATCGACGCCGAAGATCCCGTGGCCGGGACGGCGGTGGTGCTGGCGGTGGGCGAGCTTCGGGTGATCGTGACGGCGCGCCGCAAGCCGTACCACCACGAGGCCGATTTCACCGCGCTGGGCCTGAAACCGCGTGAGGCGGAGGTGGTGATCGTGAAGATCGGGTACCTGGAGCCGGAGCTGTACGAGATGGCCGCGGACTGGCGGCTGGCGCTCACGCCGGGCGGGGTGGACCAGGACCTGCTGCGGTTGGGGCATCGGCGGATCGAGCGGCCGATGTTCCCGTTCGACCCCGGCATGCCCGCCCCCGACCTGACGCCCGAGCTGCTGTGAACCTGCGGATAGAGCTGAGCACGGACACCGTCGACGGCGCGGTGGCCGCCGACGCGCTGGGCGCGGACCGGATCGAGTTGTGCTCGGCGGGCGAGCTGGGCGGGCTGACGCCGGGGCCGGGGCTGCTCGCGGCGGTGCTGGCCCGGTGTCACCGCGCGGAGGTGCACGTGCTGATCCGCCCGCGGGAGGGCGGTTTCCGGTACACACCGTCCGAAGTGGACGCAATGCTGACGGACGTCCGCCACGCGGCGATCTCCGGTGCCGCCGGGGTGGTCGTCGGAGCGCTGACGGCGCGGAACGAGCTGGACCGGGCGGTGCTGGCGGACCTGATCGCGGCGGCGGACGGCCTGCCGGTCACGGTGCACCGGGCGATCGACGTGTCCGCCGATCCCGTGGCGGCGGTGGAAGCGTTGGTACCGCTGGGAGTGCGGCGCGTGCTGTCGTCAGGAGGCGCCGCGCGGGCTGAGGACGGGGTCCCGGTACTGCGGCGAATGGTAGCCGCCGCGGGCGACGCGCTGACGGTGATGGCCTGCGGCGGCATCCGCCCGCACAACGCGCTGGCCATCGCCCGGGCCACCGGAGTCCGGGACCTGCATGCGGCCCCGCGGCGAGTGCCGGTCCCGGCGTCACCGCCGTCGGCGGTGGACTACGGCACGCACGCGGTGCTCGATGAGGAGGTGGCGGGGGAGCTGATCGCGCTGGCGCGTTCAGTGGAGTGAGTAGTCCCGCGAACCCTCAGACCGCGTCCTTCTGCTTCGTCTCCTGGGTGGAGCGCTTCTTCCGCCACCGGTGCAGGAAGAACAGCCCCACGAGCACCAGCACCCCCAGCACGATCAGCCCGCCGGTGTTCATCACGCTCTCGATCTGCTTCGCAGCTTCACCGAGTGCCACGCCGATGCTGATGTGCAGCGCGGACCAGCACATCGCGCCCGCGAAGGCCGCGGGGAGGAACTTCCGGAACGGCAGCCCCGACGTACCCGCCGCCGCCGGGGTCAGCGTCCTGATCACCGGCAGGAACCGCGCGAAGAACACCGCCCACGCGCCCCGCCGCTGCAGGATGCCCGTCGCCCTGTCCCAGGCGTCCAGGCCGTGCTTCTGGATCAGCTTCGTCTCCCGCAGCCGCGGCCCCCAGCGGTGCCCGATCGTGTAACCGATCGAGTCACCCACCGTGGCGCACACCGTGACCACGGCCCACAGGACCAGGAACCGGGGCACGGTGTGCGCGGTCGTCGCGGCGATCAGCAGGCCCGACTCACCGGGCGCGAGGAAGCCGAGGCCGATCGTGCACTCGAGGAACACGAGCAGCCCCGTCGCGCCGACGAGCGCCGGCTGCGGCAGGTCCTGCAGCCAGTTCAGGATGTCGGTGATCACGCTGTAGCTCCCCCTGTCCGATTTGTCGGTGTCGCACGGTCCAACCTAGCGAACCCGGACGGGGAGGGCTTCGGGGACGAACCCTGAGATCAGCGGGTCAGCAGGCTGCTGGCTTCCTGCGCAGCGGGCCCGGCCTCGGCCAGGTGCGCCAGGTTCTCCGGCAGCGGCTCACCGCGGTGCCGCTTCGTCTGCGCGTACAACCGCCCCGCGCGGTACGACGAGCGCACCAGCGGGCCGGCCATGACCCCGGCGAAGCCCAGCGACTCCGCGACCCGCGAGTGCTCGACGAACTCCTCCGGCTTGACCCACCGGTCGACCGGGTGGTGCCGCACCGACGGGCGCAGGTACTGGGTGATCGTCAGGATCTCGCAGCCCGCGTTCACGAGGTCACGCATCGCGGGCTCGACCTCCTCAGGGGTTTCCCCCATGCCGAGGATCAGGTTCGACTTGGTGACCAGCCCCGCCTCGCGGGCCTTCGTGATCACCTCGAGCGACCGCGCGTACCGGAACCCGGGGCGGATGCGCTTGAAGATCCGCGGCACGGTCTCGACGTTGTGCGCCAGCACCTCCGGCCGCGAGGAGAACACCTCGGCCAGCTGCGCGGGGTCGGCGTTGAAGTCGGGGATCAGCAGCTCGACGCCGGTGCCGGGGTTCAGCGCGTGGATCTGGCGGACCGTCTCGGCGTACAGCCACGCGCCGCCGTCCTCCAGGTCGTCACGCGCGACACCCGTGACCGTCGAGTAACGCAGGCCCATCGCCTGCACGCTCTCGGCGACGCGGCGCGGCTCCTCGCGGTCCAGCTCGGCGGGCTTGCCGGTGTCGATCTGGCAGAAGTCGCAGCGCCGGGTGCACTGGTCGCCACCGATCAGGAACGTCGCTTCGCGGTCTTCCCAGCACTCGTAGATGTTGGGACAGCCCGCTTCCTCGCACACGGTGTGCAGGCCCTCGCGGCGCACCAGGCCCTTGAGCTCGGTGAACTCGGGGCCCATCTTCGCCCGGGTCTTGATCCAGGACGGCTTCTTCTCGATCGGGGTCTCGGCGTTGCGGACCTCGAGCCGCAGCAGCTTCCGACCTTCAGGCGCAACAGTCACGTGCCCAGCGTACGCGCCGGACCCTTCAGGCAGGGTCCGGCGTGATCCCGGTCAACTCGGCCGTCCGCGCCCACAGCGCGGCCCCGGTCGCCCGGTCCAGCGCGGTGCGCACGGGCTGGATGATCACGGGTTCCCCGCGCATCTGGAACGTCTTGGGCGCGACGTAGTCCCCGCCGTTGACCTCGGGTGCCGTCGCCGCGTACAGCTGCGGGAGCGCACCCCGTCGCACGTTCTGCGCGAGCACGACGTCCCCGATCTTGAACGCGGTGTCGAGCGCCTTGCGCACCAGGAAACTGGAGTACGAGGCGGCCATCGCGGAACCCAGTCCGGTGGCCGTGTAGCCGGGAGCGGCCGCGACGCTGCGGATGTCCTCGTCCGCGGCCCGCAGCCGCCGGTCCAGCTCCAGCGCGAACACCTGGTTGGCGAGTTTCGACTGCCCGTACGCCGCGGCGGCGTTGTACCGCCGGTGCTCGAAGTTCGGGTCGTCCAGGTGCAGCCGCGCCCCGAACGCGCCGATGCTGGTGAGCGTCACGACGCGCGCGTCGGTGCCTTCGCGCAACGCGGGCATCAAGAGCCAGGTCAGCGCGGCGTGGCCGAGGTAGTTGGTGCCGAACTGCAGCTCGAAGCCGTCGGCGGTGGTGCCGTGCGGGGTGGCCATCAGGCCGGCGTTGTTGATCAGGAGGTGCAGCGCGCCGTCCTCACGGGCTTCCGCGGCGGCCTTGCGGACCGACGACAGGTCCGCCAGGTCGAGCGTGATCAGCCGTGGTTCCGTGTGCGCCACCTCCTGGACGGCGCGCAGCGCCTGGGCCCCGCGTTCCGCGGACCGGCACGCGAGCAGCACGCGGGCCCCCTTCGCGGCGAGGGCCTTCGCGCTCTGCAACCCGAGCCCGGAGTTCGCGCCGGTGATCAACGCGGTGCGGCCGGACTGGTCCGGTATGTCAGCTTCGGTCCACGGCATACCGGGTAGTAGACACCACGTCACGCGGTGGGCGCGAGCATGCGCAGCAGCTGGCCCAGCGGGTTGCGGCGCGGCGCCGGGAGTTCCGGCCCGTGCCGCAGCAGCGCGGTGAACGCCGCGCCCACCTTCGTCAACTCCTCGACGGGTTCGCCGGGCTCGGCCAGCCCCGCGGCGACGGCGAGCATCCGCTGCTCGGCCTCCTGCACGCGGCGCAGCGCGGGGTGCCGCTCGGTGGCGACGTCGAGCACTGCGCGCAGCGTGCGGTTCCGGCGGGTGGCCTCGTGCCAAGCGCGGGTGACCGCGTCAACGTGGTCCTCGGGCTCGCTTTCGAACTCCGTGCGCAGGTGCCCGCCGAGCACCTGGCTCCAGCGGTACTGCAGCGAGAGCACGAGCTGTTCCTCGGTGCCGAACAGCTCGCGTGCGCCGGGTACCTGGGCGAAGGGCAGTGGCCCGCGGGGATCGCGCGCGGCCCGCCGCAACACCGCGTCGGCGACCTCGCGCCGCCGGTGGAAGTCGGTCCAGCTCATGAGTTCAGCCCCCATACTCCGAGTCTGCTCCATACTGTCGGTATGTCTAACATACCACGGGTATGTCAAAGGGAGGGCTGGCGTAAGCTGTGGTGGTGGTGACAATGCGGTCCAGGCGACTCGACTATTCGGAGTCCACTCGATCGGCACTGGTGGACAGCGCGGTCGAACTGTTCACCAAGCGGGGGTACGCGGGCACGTCGCTGGACGAGGTCGCGAAGCGGGCCAGGGTGACCAAAGGCGCGCTGTACCACCATTTCAGCGGAAAGCAGGCGCTTTTCGAAGCGGCGTTCGCACAGGTGGAAAGCGCGGTTTTCGGCAGGCTGGAAGAAATCATGCGCGGCCCGGAGCCGCCGTGGGAGCGCGCGCTCGCCGGGCTGCGTGAGTTCATCTCCAGCTGCCTCGACCCGTCGTACCAGCGCATCGCCATCCACGAGGGTCCGGTGGTCATGGGCTGGGAGCGCTGGCGCGAGGCCGAGGACAGGGCGAGCTTCGGGCTGATCCGGTCGAGCCTGGAGGACCTCATCGAGGCGGGCGAGGTGGACAGCGTCCCGGTCGAGATCACCGCGCGCCTGCTGTTCGGCGCCCTTTCCTCGGCCGCGACGGAAATCGCGAGCTCCCCGGACCCGAAGAAGGTCGGCGCCCAGGTCGAGACCGTGATCGTCCAGCTCCTCACGCGGGTCCGCCGCACCGATTAGGGTGTGTTCCGTGGACGTACGGATCTTCACGGAGCCCCAGCAGGGGGCCAGTTACGACGACCTGCTTCGCGTCGCCAAAGCGACCGAGGACGCCGGGTTCGACGCATTTTTCCGCTCTGACCATTTCCTGAAAATGGGCGGCGTTTCGGGTCTGCCCGGCCCGACGGACGCGTGGCTCACGCTCGCCGGCCTCGCTCGCGAGACGCGGCGCATCCGGCTCGGCACGCTGGTCACCTCGGCCACCTTCCGGCACCCCTCGGTGCTCGCGATCTCCGTCGCGCAGGTGGACCAGATGTCCGGCGGCCGCGTCGAGTTCGGGTTCGGCGCGGGCTGGTTCGAGGCCGAGCACACCGCCTACGGCATCGACCTGCCCCCGGCCAAGGAGCGCTTCGACCGCTACGGCGAGCAGCTGGAGATCATCACCGGCCTGTGGGAGACGCCCGAGGGCGAGACGTTCAGCTTCTCCGGCGAGCACTTCCGCCTGGAGAACGCGCCCGCGCTGCCGAAGCCCGCGCAGACCCCGCGCCCGCCGGTGATCATCGGCGGCACCGGCAAGAAGCGCACGCCCGCGCTGGCCGCCCGGTTCGCCGACGAGTTCAACCTGCCCTTCGCCGACGCCGCCACCGCCGCCGCGCAGTTCGAGCGCGTGGACGCCGCCGCGCGCGAGATCGGCCGCGACCCCAAGGAGATCACGCGCTCGCTCGCGCTGGTCGCCTGCGTCGGCGCCGACGACGCCGAGGTGTCCCGCCGCGCCGCGGCCATCGGCCGGGAGGTGCCGGAGCTGAAGGAGAACGGGCTGGCCGGTTCGCCCGCCGAGGTGGTCGACAAGATCGGCCGCTACCGCGAGGAAACCGGGATCACCCGCGTGTACCTGCAGATCCTCGACCTCGGCGACCTGGCCCACCTGGAGCTGATCGCCTCGGACGTGCTGCCGCAGCTGTCCTGAACACGGAGGAGGCGGCCCCTGCGCGGGGCTGCCTCCTTTCACGACTGCAGTGCGAAGGTGACGCCGGGGGCGCTGGGCGCCTCCGGCCGCGCGAGCCAGCGGTCGCTCACGGCCAGCTCGCCGTCGAGCGCGGCCAGCACGGCGTCGCGCGCCAGCGGCAGCGCCTCCTCGACCGTCACGTCCCGCTCCAGCTCCCAGGACAGCGACGTGACGCCCGCGTCCCGGATGCCGCACGGCACGATCTTGTCGAACGCGCTCAGGTCCGCGTCGCAGTTCAGCTCGAACCCGTGCATCGTCACGCCGCGCTGCACGCGGATGCCGATCGCCGCGATCTTGCGCTCCGGCCCGCGGTCGTCGGCGGGCACCCACACCCCGCTGCGGCCCTCCACGCGCCCGGTGTGCACCCCGAACTGGTCGCACACGCGGATCAGCGCCTCCTCCAGCCGCCGCACGTAGTGCACGACGTCGATGGGGTCGGCGAGCTTGACGATGGGGTAGCCGACGAGCTGCCCCGGCCCGTGCCAGGTGATCCTGCCGCCGCGGTCCACGTCCACGACGGGGGTGCCGTCGGCGGGCCGGTCCTCCGGCTGCGTCCGCTTGCCCGCGGTGTACACCGACGGGTGCTCCAGCAGCAGCATCGTGTCGGGGCCGGTGCCGTCCGCACGTGCGTTCGCGCACTCCCGCTGCAGGTCCCAGGCTTCGAGGTAGTCGATGGTGCCGATCGGACGGACGTCGACCGGCTCGGTGGTGGCACGGCAGGAAATCCTCACAACCGTGAGGCTACGCCGCGGGCGCGGACGCCGACACCGGTCCCGGTAGGAGCCGTAGCACACCCGCGACGAGCAGCCCGATGCCGAGCACGCCGAGCACCGCACCCACGGTGTCGCTGAGCCAGTGCACGCCGAGGACCAGGCGGGTCAGCGCCACGAGCACGGTCGCCACGGCCGACACCACCAGGGCCAGGCGGGTCAGCGCGGGCGCGAGCCACCGGCACAGCAGCACCACCGCGAACCCCGCGCTCGCGATCGCGACGACGTGCCCGCTCGGGTAGCTGAACTCCGCGTACTCCCGTGGCCGCTCGCGCAGGAAGATCGGTTTGCCGACCCAGCTCGTGAGCCGCGCGACGCCGAACACCACCAGCACCCGCGCCGCGACCCACGCCTCCGCCCGCAGCCCCCGGTACCACGCCAGCACCACGCCGACGAGGACGCCGAGCATCACCGCGGCCGGCAGCACGAGGCCGACCAGGTTGCTCACGACCGAGGTCGCCGTGCCGACCGGTCCCCGCCACCAGCCCTGGAACGCGCCGGTGACGGCGAGGTCGACCGCGAGCGGGTGCCGGGCCACGGCGATGCCCAGCGCGACGAACAGGCCGAGGAAACCCAGCCCGGCGCCGAGCACGCGGATCACCGCGCCGCCGCCATCGCTTCGTCCACAGTGGAGTGTGTGAACCGGTAACCCGCCCGCCGCAGCACCGAAGGCACCGCACGCACCGAGGACAACGCCAGCTCGTCCGCGGCTTCGCCGAGCGCGAGCTTCAGCGCCGCGGCGGGAGCCCACCACGGCGCGGGCCGGTGCAGCGCCCGCCCGAGCGCCTTGGTGAACTCCGCGTTGGTCACCGGCTCGGGGCCGACCAGGTTCACCGGCCCGGCCACGCTTTCGTGCTCCAGCAGGAACCGGATCGCGCCGACCTCGTCCTGCTCGCTGATCCACGCCTGGTACTGCCTGCCGCTGCCGATCCGCCCGCCCAGGCCCAGCTTGAACAGCGGTTTGAGCGGCCCCAGCAGCCCGCCGCGACGGCTGAGCACGAGCCCCGTTCGCAGGTACACCACCCGCGCACCCGCCCGCGCGGCCGGTGCTGTCGCGGCCTCCCACGCCTCGCACAGGTGCGCCAGGAAACCCTCGCCGCGGGGTGCGGTCTCGTCGCGCTCGGCGTCCCCGCCGTCGCCGTAGTAGTGCACGCCGGATGCGTTGAGCAGCACGGGAATCCGGTGCTCCGCGACCGCCTCGGCGAGCACCTCGGTGGGCTCGATCCGGCTGTCCGCGATCATCTGCTTGCGCGCCGCGCTCCACCGCCCGACCAGCGGCGTCCCGCACAGGTTCACCACGCCGTCCACGCCCTTGAGCGCGGCCTCGTCGATGCGGCCCGACGGCGGGTCCCACGTGTACTCACCGCTGCCGCGCACGAGCCGCCGCACCTCGTGCCCGGCCTCCCGCAGCGCCGAGACCAGGGCAGTACCGATGAGCCCGCGGGAACCCGCGACGAGGACACGCATGGCCTCAGCTTAGGCGGAGACAGGAAAAGGGGCGTGCCGTCACCGACGACACGCCCCCTTTCCGGTGGGACGTCAGAGACCCAGCTCGTCCTCGAAGTGGCCTTCCTCGAGGCGGTGCTTGATCGTGGTCAGGAACCGGCCGGCGTCGGCACCGTCGATGAGGCGGTGGTCGTACGTCAGCGCCAGGTACGCCATCGACCGGATGGCGATGGTGTCCTGCCCCTCGGCGTCGGTCACCACGACCGGCCGCTTCACCACCGCGCCGACGCCCAGGATCCCGGACTGCGGCTGGTTGATGATCGGCGTGTCGAACAGGGCGCCGTTGCTGCCCAGGTTCGTGATGGTGAACGTGCCGCCGGACAGCTCGTCCGGCTTGATCTTGTTCGCGCGCGTGCGGGACGCGACGTCCGCGATCGCCCTGGCGAGCCCGGCCAGGTTCAGCCCGCCCGCGTTGTGGATCACCGGGGAGAGCAGGCCGCGCTCGGTGTCGACCGCCACGGCGAGGTGCTCCTCGCCGAAGTAGGTGATCTCCTTGGTGTCCTCGTTGAGGTAGGCGTTGATGTTCGGGTGCTGCTTGAGCGCCTCGACCGTCGCCTTCGCGAAGAACGGCAGGAACGTCAGCTTGACGCCTTCACGCTCCTGGAACGCGGCCTTCGCCTGCTGCCGCAGCCGGGCGATCTTGGTGACGTCCACCTCGAACACCTGGGTCAGCTGCGCCGAGGTCTGCAGCGACTCGCGGGTGCGCTGCGCGATGACCTGGCGGATCCGGCTGGCCTTCTGCACCGTGCCGCGCAGCGCCGACTCCTCCGCGGCCGGAGCGCTCGGGCGCTGGGCCGCGGGAGCCGGGGCGCTCGCCGCCGGGGCTGGCGCGGCCTGCTGCTGCTTCTGCTTGGCCTCGGCCGCCGCGAGCACGTCCTGCTTGCGGATCCGGCCGCCGACCCCGCTGCCGGTCAGCGTCGACAGGTCGATGCCGTGCTCGGTGGCGAGCTTGCGGACCAGCGGCGTGACGTACGGGGCGTTGCCGTTGTCCTGCGGCTCAGCCGCGGGCTTCGGCGCGGGCGCCTGCGGAGCGGGGGCCTGCGGCGCCGGGGCGGCGGCCGCGGGCTGCGGGGTGGGCTCCGGCTTCGGCTCGGGCTTCGGTTCCGGCTTGGGCTCGGGCGCCTGCTGCTGCGGCTCGGGCCGGGGCTCCGGGGCCTTCGGGGCGGGCGCGGCGGAGGCGTCACCGATGACGGCGAGCTGCCCGCCGACCTCGACCGTCTCGTCCTCCTGCACGCTGATCTCCAGCAGCGTGCCGGCGACCGGCGAGGGCACCTCGGTGTCGACCTTGTCCGTCGAGATCTCCAGCAGCGGCTCGTCCACCGCCACCGTGTCGCCGACCTGCTTGAGCCAGCGGGTCACGGTGCCTTCCGTGACGCTCTCGCCCAGCTCCGGCAGGGTCACCGGGGTGCCCTGCGCGGACCCGCCCGGCGCGGGCTGCGCCTGCGGCGCGGACTCCTGCGCCGCCGGGGCGGCCTCCTGGGACTGCTGCTCGGGCTCGGGCTGGGCCTCCGGCTGGGCCGGGGCGCTCTCCACGTCACCGCCGGAGTCGCTGCTCCCGCCGGTGCCGTCGTCGATCACGGCGAGCTCGCCGCCGACCTCGACGGTCTCGTCCTCCTTGGCGACGATCCGCTGCAGCGTGCCGGCGACCGGCGACGGTACCTCGGTGTCGACCTTGTCGGTGGAGATCTCCAGCAGCGGCTCGTCGACCGCGACGGTGTCACCCTCCTGCTTAAGCCACCGCGTGACGGTGCCCTCGGTGACGCTCTCCCCGAGCTCCGGCAGTGTGACGGAGTAGGCCATCGTTCGCTGACTCCCTTTGAATCTTGTTGCTGTGGTCTGTCGTCTTGCCCAGGTACGTCAGCTGTGCACGTGCAGCGGCTTGCCGGCGAGGGCAAGGTGTGCTTCGCCGAGGGCCTCGGTCTGGGTCGGGTGCGCGTGGATCAGCGGCGCGACGTCCTCCGGGAACGCCTCCCAGTTGTAGATCAGCTGGGCTTCGCCGATCAGCTCGCCCACCCGGTCGCCCACCATGTGCAGGCCGACGACCGGGCCGTCGGGCGCCTTGACCAGCTTCACGGCGCCGGAGGTCTTGAGGATCTGGCTCTTGCCGTTGCCCGCCAGGTCGTAGGTGAACGTGGTGACCCCGGAGCCGTACTTCTCCTTGGCCGCGGCCTCGGTGAGCCCGACGGAGGCGACCTCCGGGTGGGAGTAGGTGACGCGCGGGATGCCCGACTCGTCGATCGCGCGCGGCTGCAGGCCGGCGATCTCCTCGGCGACGAAGATGCCCTGCGCGAAGCCGCGGTGCGCGAGCTGCAGGCCGGGGACGATGTCGCCGACGGCGTAGACGTTCGGGAGGTTGGTGCGCAGCCGGTCGTCGGTGAGCACGAACCCGCGCTCCATCTTGACGCCGGCCTCCTCGTAGCCGTGGCCCGCGGTATTGGGGCCGCGGCCGACGGCGACGAGGAGCAGGTCGGCCTCGATGGTCTCGCCGGACTCCAGCGAGACGCTGACGCCCTTGTCGTCCTGCTTCGCGCCGGTGAACTTCACGCCCGTCTTGAAGGTGATCTTGCGGCGGCGGAACGCGCGCTCCAGCTGCTTGGAGGCGAACTCGTCCTCGGCGGGCACGAGCCGCGGCAGCGCCTCGACGATCGTGACGTCCACCCCGAAGGAGGCCCACACGCTGGCGAACTCCACGCCGATGACGCCGCCGCCCAGCACGACGACCTTCTCCGGGATGTAGTCCAGCGACAGCGCGTCCTCACTCGCGATGAACCGGCCGCCCAGCTCCAGGCCCGGCAGGGTCTTCGAGTACGAGCCCGTGGCGAGGATCAGGTGCTTGCCCGTGTAGCGCTGCCCGTCGACCTCGACGGTGGTGCCGCCCACGAACGTGCCGGTGCCCTCGACGAGGTTGACCTTGTGGGCCTTCGCCAGGCCCTGCAGGCCCTTGTACAGCCGCGAGATGATCGCGTCCTTGTACTTGTGGACACCCGCGATGTCGATGCCCTCGAGGATCGTCTTGACGCCGAACTGCTCGCCCTCGCGCGCCGAATCGGCGACCTCCGCGGCGTGCAGCAGCGCCTTCGTGGGGATGCAGCCGCGGTGCAGGCACGTCCCGCCCAGCTTGTCCTTCTCGATCAGGGTCACGGAAAGGCCCAGCTCGGCGGCACGGAAGGCCGCCGCGTAGCCGCCTGATCCGCCGCCAAGGATCACCAGGTCGGCGCCAGCGTCGCTCACTTCACTTCTCCTCGAGGAGCTCGTCGGTGATGCTCGTCTTCATCCGGTTCAACGTGGTGTTACGTCGCAACCCTCATCATCTTGTCACTACGGACTCGCGAGTTGCGAGGTAGCCGGGTGTGTTGCTGGGCGCATCGCGGAACGCCCGGATAATGGCGGGTGGGACCGGTCGGAGATGGGGTGGTCGAGGGTGGGTCTGTTCGACTCGCTGCGCAGGAAGCGCAGGGCTGGCACGCTGCGCGGGGCCAGCGGGGACGACACGCGGCACCTGGAGGAGTGGGCAGCCGCCCGCCGGGGCGTCGAGGCCTACGTGGAGCCCCGCACCACGGTGACCGAAACCACCATCGTGCTGGTCGCGCACGACGGCGAGTGGACCCGGCGGCGGATCGGCAGCCTGGACGCGGCGCAGAACTTCGGCCGGAAACGCGGCATCCCGGTGTACGAGGTGGCCAAGATCGGTTACCCCAAGCGCATGCGCGAGTACACGCAGCGGCAGAAGCGGGCCCAGGGCTGACGCGCGTCAGTCCTCGACCCACTCGAGGAGGTCGCCGGGCTGGCACTCCAGCACCCGGCACATGGCCTCCAGCGTGCTGAAGCGGACGGCCTTCGCGCGCCCGTTCTTGAGCACGGCCACGTTTGCGGGTGTGATGCCGACGCGCTCGGCGAACTCCCCGACGCTCATCTTGCGCTTGGCCAGCTGCACGTCGATCCGCACCACGATGGGCACTCAGATCACCGCGTTCAGCTCGGTGCGCAGCGTGGTCGCCTGGCGCAGCAGCGCCCGCATCACCACCATCAGCAGCCCCAGCACGGTCACGCCCACCAGCAGCAGCAACAGCAGGAGGGGTGCTCCGGGGTCGTCGGCGACGAGGCCGACGTAGACGAACACGCCCAGCAGCACGAGCCACGCCGCGGCGATGGCTCCCACGATCGCGTCCACCCACTTCAACGCGCCCTCGCTGAAGATGCGGTCCTCCTTCACCAGCGACAGCAGCCGCCACGTGCAGACGATCACCACCTGGACGCACAGCACCCAGAACACCGACACCGCCGTCTCGGGCCAGCGCAGGTACGCCTGGTCCGGCGATTCCCTCGCCTCGTACGCGAACTTCCCCGGCAGCGACAGCGTCTGGAACACCACCAGGATCGCGAACAGCAGGACGAGGAAGATCCGGAGCGGCACGACCACGCGGCGAACGGCGAGCATGCATCGAGTGTCGCTCGGAATCTATCGAAAGTCAATCGGTGTGGCCCTTCCCCGGCGGAGGGGCCACACCGCGGGTCAGTCGTTCGCGGCGATGTCGGCGAGCACCGCGGCGATCGTGCGGACCGGGAGGCCCGTGCCGCCCTTGGGGGTGTAGCCCCACGCGCCGCCCGTGTTGTACGCCGGGCCCGCGATGTCGATGTGTGCCCAGGGCAGCCCGTCCGCGACGAACTCACGCAGGAAGAGGCCGGCGGCGAGCATGCCGCCCCAGCGGTGGCCGGTGACGTTCGCCAGGTCGGCGAGCTTCGAGTCGAGGTCGGCCCGCAGCTCCTCGGGCAGCGGCATCGGCCAGCCGCCCTCGCCGGTCGCCTGCGCGATCGCGGCGACCCGGTCGCGGAACTCGTCGGAGCCCATGATCCCGGCGGTGCGGTTGCCCAGCGCCACCACCTGTGCGCCGGTCAGGGTCGAGGTCTCGATGAGGTAGTCCGGGTTCTCCTCGGCCGCGCGGACCATCGCGTCGGCGAGCACGAGGCGGCCTTCGGCGTCGGTGTTGAGCACCTCGACGGTCTTGCCGCCGTACATGTGCAGCACGTCGCCGGGGCGGTACGAGGTGCCGGACGGGAGGTTCTCGGCGAGCGGGATGTGCGCGGTGACTTCCAGCGGGTACTTGAGCTTCGCGGCCAGCACCACCGACGCGAGCACCGCGGCGGCACCCGACATGTCGGAGGTCATGTGGTCCATGTTGGCCGCGGGCTTGATGGAGATACCGCCCGAGTCGAACGTGATGCCCTTGCCGACGAGCGCGATCTTCTTGGCGGCCTTCGGCCCCTTGTAGGACACGCGCACCAGCCGCGGCGGCCGCGAGGAGCCGCCGCCGACGCCGAGGATGCCACCGAAGCCCTTGCGCTTCAACGCCTTCTCGTCGAGCACCTCGAAGTCGAGGTCGTTGGCCTCGGCGAGCTTGCGGGCGCGGTCGGCGAAGGACGCGGGGAACAGGTCGTTCGGCGGGGTGTTGACGAGGTCCCGCGCGATGATCACGGACTCGGCGATCGCGGTGGCGGCCTTGAGGGTGGCCTTGTGCGCGCGGCCGGTGCCGTCGGCGGGCTGGACGAAGTCCACAGCGGACACCGGGGCGTCGCCGGGCTCGGACTTGTACTCGGTGAACTTGTAGGCGCCCAGCGCGAGGCCTTCGACGGCGGCCTGCAGGTCCAGGGTGGACGGCATGAACAGCGCGCGGGCCGTGCCGGCGAGTGCGCGGCCCGCGGCCCCGGCGGCGCGGCGGACCTGTTCGGGGGTGACGGTGCCGTCGTCGCCGGGCTTGCCGAGGCCCACGGCGTAGACGACGCCGGCGGTGAGCTTGCCGAGCGTCGGCAGCTTGACGATCTCCTCGGCCTTGCCGGTCGCGCCCAGAGTGGACAGCAGGCCCGCGAGCCCACCGTCGAAGGCGGCGTCGACGGCTTCGGAGCCGGGCGCGAGGACGGGTGCCTTCTCGCCCTGGAGTGTGCCGATCACGACCACGTCGGCCTTGCTCTTGCCCAGGGCCGTCTCGGTGTTCTCGTACAGGGCAAACTTCGGCACGGTCACTGGTGGCTCCTCGCGCGCGTTCGGACGGTGGGATTTTCGTTTGCCATGCTAATTGAGCCGATCGAGGGGCAAGAAAGGCAGGTGATGGGCCGTGCGGCTGGCTGCCGGGCTGGGGATCGCACTGGCACTGGGCGCGGCGGGCGGCGGGTGGTGGCTGCCGGCGGGCGCGCTGGTGGCGGGCCTGCTGGCGCTGTGCGCACCCCGGGTGGCGGTGGGTGGTGTTGGTGGTGTTGCGGCTGGCCCCGGCACCCCGACGCGGCCCTCGGCCGCGAGGGTGCTGGCCCGCCTGGGCCTGGGGTCGCGCCTGTCCCGCCGGGTGGCCGGTGACGAACCCCCGACGGACGCACCGCCCTCCGATGAGGGCCCGCTCCCGCCCGGCTCCGGCCTGGCGCGAGAGGCACCGCCGTCCGGTGAGGCCTTGGCACCGCCCTCCGGCGAGGCCGTGGCCCCCGCCTCCGGCGAGCGCGCAGTCCCGCCCGCCTCCGGCGCCCGGCGAGAACCCCCGCCCTCCGACGCGGGCCCACGGCCACCCCGACCCGCCGCCCGCCGGGCCTTCCGGCCCTCCGCCACTACCCACCTCCCCCCGCGGGCGGTCCCGCTCCTCACCGCCGCCCGGACCGTCGCCCGGCTCGCCCTCGTGCCGGTGTTCGCCTCCGCTTGTGGCACCTACCTCCTGCCGCAGTACCGCGTGCCGGTGGCGCTCGCCGTCGTGGTGATCGTCGCCGCTGGGGATGGGGCCGGGGCCGTGCTGCCGAGGTTCGTCCGGGGCTGGGTGCTGGGCATCCTCCTGGTCGGCGCGGCCGGGCTCGTCGCGCTGTGCTTGGCCATCGCGCCCGAGCGTGGCGTGGGTTCGGGTCCGGGGTTCGCCGGGATCTTCGCCGCCGCGGCCGTGTTGTTCCCGCTGCTCACCAGGCAGAAGCCGGACCGGTGGCTCGCGGGGACCGTGGTCGTCGCGGCCGTCCTCTGCGCCGTGGCGCTCCACCAGCTCGGCCCGGTCCGGCTCGGGCTGTCGGACGCGCCGCTGCGGGACCTGCTCGCCGCCGTCGACGGGCAGGCCATCGAACCCCTGCTCGCCGGGATCGTCGTGATCGCCACTGTGCCCGCCGCGCTGGGCGCCCTCACCGGCGCACGCGGCGCACTGCCACGCCCCTCCGGTTCGCTCCTGTGTGGACTGCTCGCCGCGGCCGGCGCGGTGTTCCTCACTCCCGCTCAGGCACTGCTCGTCGCCGCGGCGCTGGCACTGGCCGAAGTGCTCGTGACGAGCCTGCTGACCCTGCCGCACGCGCGCTCGGTCGTCAGCGCGGCTCTCGCGATCACGCTGCTCGCCTGGTTCCCCGGGCTCGACCTGCTGCTCGCGCTGGCCGTGCTCGCGCTCGGAGTACTGGTGGTCAGGCGGCCAGCAGCGCCGCGAGCAGCGTGAGCACGCCGCCCACCACCACGAGCGTGACGACCGACTTCGTCGACAGCCCGGCGGGGAAGAACTGGTCGTCGTGCACCTTGCGCCACCAGATGACGCCGAACACCGCCCCGACCGCGGCCAGGATCGCGCCGAACACGGTCAGCAGGAGGTACCCGACGAGCAGGAGCACGCCGCAGCTGTAGGTGAGCAGCGCGGCGGCCACCAGGGCGCGGACATCGGAGCCGACACCGGCGGACACACGGTTTTCCGTCACCCGGGCAATCCTAGGGCAGGAGGACATTCTCGGACGTCCGACTAGAGGATATCCTGTGGCAATGACGACCACGTTGCCCTTCACCCGTACCCCGAACCCGTCTCCCGCCACCGCGGAGCGTGTAGCGGAGGTACTGGCGGCGCCGGGCTTCGGTCGTTACTTCACCGACCACATGGTCACCGTCCGCTGGTCCGCCGAGCAGGGCTGGCACGACGCCGGGCTGCGGCCGTACGAGCCGGTCACCCTCGACCCCGCGACGTCGGTCCTGCACTACGGGCAGGCGATCTTCGAGGGCCTCAAGGCGTACCGCCAGCCGGACGGTTCGATCTCGGCGTTCCGGCCGGAGGCGAACGCGGCCCGCTTCCGCGATTCCGCGCGGCGGCTGGCGATGCCCGAGCTGCCGGACGAGCTGTTCCTCGGTTCGCTGCACGAGCTGATCGCCGCCGACGGGCGCTGGGTGCCCACCCGCACGGGTGACACGCTGTACCTGCGGCCGTTCATGATCTCGACGTCCGTGGGCCTGGGCGTGAACGCGCCCGCCGACGAGTACCTGTACTCGCTGATCGCGTCGCCCGCCGGCTCGTACTTCACGGGCGGCGTCAAGCCGGTGAGCGTGTGGCTGAGCACGGAGTACGTGCGTGCCGCGCCGGGTGGCACGGGTGCGGCCAAGTGCGCCGGGAACTACGCGGCTTCGTTCCTCGCGCAGGCGCAGGCCGTGCAGGAGGGCTGCGACCAGGTGGTGTGGCTCGACGCGGTCGAGCGGCGCTGGGTCGAGGAGATGGGCGGGATGAACCTGTTCTTCGTCTACGGCTCCGGTGCCGACGCCAGGGTGGTCACGCCCGAGCTGAGCGGTTCGCTGCTGCCCGGCATCACCCGCAGCTCGCTGCTGCGCCTGGCCGCCGACTTCGGGCACGAGGTCGAGGAGCGCCGCATCTCGACGGAGGAGTGGGAGAAGGACGCCGCCTCCGGTGAGCTGACGGAGGTGTTCGCGTGCGGGACCGCCGCCGTGATCACGCCCGTCGGCCGGGTCAAGCACGCCGGCGGCGAGTTCCTCGTCAACGGCGGCAACCCCGGCGAGCTGACGATGAAGCTGCGGGAAGAGCTGATCGGCATCCAGGAGGGCACCCGCCCAGACCCGCACGGCTGGATGCACCCGCTGTCCTGACGCTGTCCACCGCGAAGGCCGCCGTCCCCGGCAGGGGCGGCGGCCTTTCGCGTTGGGGCGGGTCGGCGGCGGCTTTTCGGCGGGTGGTGGCGTGGTCGGCTGGCGCCGCCCGTTGCCGGGCGGCCGTCTCGGTGGCGGCGGCCTTCTGGTCCGTGGAGCGGTGTTCAGCTGGCTCCGCCTGTCGGAGCCGCTGCCCTACGCGAGCGGCCTTCCGTCACTCCTTGCCGAGCGAGCGGCGGATCTCCGCCAGCTTGTCGCGCGCGGCGCGGTCGCGGTCGGCGAGTCGTTCTTCCAGCGACTGGGCTTCCGGCGTCTCCCCGGCCAGTTCCGTCGCACCGGCCGCGGTCGCGAAGCGGCCTTCGATGCGGTCGCGGACATAGTCGAAGCTGGGCACCCCGGATTCGCTGTAGTCGGGGTCTTGCTCGGGCATGGCAGCCCCCTTCCGTCCCCGCCCAGACTACTGCGGCGGGGCGACCCCGGCCTCGTCGTAAGTCGCCACGTCGGTGAGCAGGCGCACGGCCATCGTCAGCAGCGGCAGCGCGGCCAGCGCCCCGGCCGCCTGCCCGAGCCGGATGTTCAGGTCCAGCACCGGTTTCAGGTCGAGGTGCTCCAGCGCGAGGTCGTGCGCGGGCTCCGCGCAGCGGCTGGCCGCCATCCACCACGAGCGGGCGTTCGGCACCAGTTCCTCGGCGACGAGCGCGGCGGCCACCGAACCGAGGCCGTCCAACAGCACCGGCGTGCGGCGCACGGCGGCCTGCGCGAGGAATCCCGTCATGGCGGCGAGGTCGGCCCCCGCCGACGTGCGCAGCAGGGCGAGCGGGTCGGACAGCACCGAGCGGGCGCGGCGTAGCGCGTCACGGATCGCGGCGGCCTTGCGCATCCACGCGTTGTCGTCGATCCCCGAGCCCCTGCCGACGACGGCCACCGGCTCGGTGCCGGTCAGCGCGGCGATCAGCACCGCCGACGGCGTGCTGATGCCGACCCCGAGGTCACCGGCCACGAGCAGGTCCGCACCCGCGTCGACCTCCGCGTTGGCGACTTCCACGCCCGCCCGCAGCGCGGCCTCGATCTCCTGGTCGGTCAGCGCGTCCTCGACGTCGATGGCCCCGGAACCGCGGCGCACCTTGAACTCCTGCACGGCGGTGTCCGCGTCCACGGCGACGTCCACGACCCGCAGCCCCGCGTTGGCGACCTCCGCGAGGGCGTTGGGCACGCCGTTGCCCTTGAGCAGCGCGTCCACGAACTGCGCGGTGGCCTCCGGCGGGTACGCCGAGACGCCCTTCGCCGCGATCCCGTGGTCCCCGGCGAAGATCACGACCCGGGGCCGCTTGAACGGCCGCGGCGGGCACACGCCCTGGCACGCCGCGATCCAGGCGCCCAGTTCCTCCAGCCTGCCGAGCGATTCGACGGGCTTGAGGAGCGTCGCGTGCCGGCGCCGTGCCTCGGCACGGGCCGTTTCGTCGGGCTGGGGGACGTCGGTGAACGCGGGTCGACTCACGACGTCAACCTAGCGCCTACGATTCGGCACCGTGACAGAACCTTCGGCGGCCGGAGTGGTACTGGCCAGCGGCGCGGGCACGCGCGTGGGCGCGCACCTCAACAAGGTCTACCTGCCGCTGGCGGGACGGCGGATCGCGTCGTGGTCGCTGTCGGCGTTCGCCGCGGTGCCCGGGATCGGGGTGCTGGTACTGGTCACGCGCCCGCAGGACGCGGAGCTCGTCGAGGAGGTGCTGGCCGACCAGGAAGTGCCCGTCGAGGTCGTGCACGGCGGCGGCACGCGCCAGGAGTCCGAGCTGAACGCCTTGCGGCACCTGGGAAACCGCATCGCCGACGGCTCGGTCGACGCCGTCCTCCTGCACGACGGCGCCCGTCCGCTGGTCACGCCGAAGCTGATCACGGAGGTCCTGCGCGTGGCGCGCGAGCACGGCGGGGCGATGCCGGGCCTGGCGGCGGACGACGTGTTCGCCGGAGACGGCAAGACACTCGGCCCGCGGCCGCGCGGCCGCGTCGTGCGGGCGCAGACACCGCAGGGTTTCCGGGCGGCACCACTGCTCGCGGCCTACGAACAGGCCGCCCGCGAGGGGTTCGAGGGCACGGACACGGCGTCGGTGATGGAGCGTTTCTCCGACCTGCCGGTGCACTGGGTGCCCGGCGAGGAGCGGAACTTCAAGGTGACCTACCCGCACGACCTCGTTGTCGCGGGGCAGGTCCTGGGCTAGCTACTTTCAGCGAGGGCTCTGCGTGAGGCGCGGGTCGTCCTCGACGACGCCGTCGAGCACCTCGTCGATCGCCTTCAGCAGGTCGGCGTCGAGCTTGACGCCTGCGGCCTTGACGTTCTCGTGCACCTGCTCGGGCCGGGAGGCGCCGATGATCGCCGAGGCGACGTTCGGGTTCTGCAGCACCCACGCGACGGCGAGCTGCGCGAGCGACAGCCCGGCCTGCGCGGCCAGCGGCTCCAGCTTCTGCACGCGCTCCAGCACCTCGTCACGCAGGTAGCGCTGCACCGACTGAGCCGTCGCCTCGTGCGCGGCGCGAGAACCGGCCGGCGCCGCCTGGCCCGGCTTGTACTTGCCGGTGAGCACGCCCTGCGCGATCGGCGACCAGACGATCTGGCTCAGCCCCTCGCGCTCGGAGGCCGGGATCACCTGCGGCTCGATGACGCGCCACAGCATGTTGTACTGCGGCTGGTTGGAGACGAACGGCACCTTCAGCTCGCGCGCCAGCTCGGCGCCGCGAGTGATCTGCTCCGCGGTCCACTCGGAGACACCGACGTAGAGCACCTTGCCCTGGCGGACCAGGTCGGCGAAGGCGAGGAACGTCTCCTCCAGCGGCACCGAGAAGTCGAAGCGGTGTGCCTGGTAGAGGTCCACGTAGTCGGTCTGCAGGCGCTTGAGCGACGCGTTGCAGGACTCGATGATGTGCTTGCGGCTCAGGCCGCGGTCGTTGGGCCCCTTCGGGCCGGTCGGCCAGTAGACCTTGGTCGCGATCTCCAGGCTCTCGCGCCGCTGCCCGGCGAGCCCGCGGCCGAGCACGGACTCCGCGACGGTGTTCGCGTAGACGTCGGCGGTGTCGAAGAACGAAATGCCCGCGTCGAGCGCGGCCTTGATGCAGGCCTGGGCCTGCTCCTCTTCGATCTGGGAGCCGTGGGTGAGCCAGTTGCCGTAGGCGATCTCGCTGACGGAGAGCCCGCTACGGCCGAGACGACGGAATTCCATGCCGCCAGCGTAGCTCTTTCGTCTCGCTAACTAACTACCTCGGGTCGGGCACCGTCTCGCCGGGCTTCACGCGGGGCTTGGGCATGCGCAGGCGGCGGATTTGGCTCGCGCGCACGAACGCGTACCAGCCCAGCGACCGGCCGTTGATGGCTTCCTTGGGGAACTTCTCGCGGGCCAGGCGCGCGACGCGGCGGCCGGTGAGGAAGCCCTCGAACGCGATGCCGACGAGCAGCACCATGCAGATCAGCGTCACGTACTGCTGGAGCAGCGGGAACGGCGAGAACATGATGAGCAGCACCACGATCGCCAGCGGCATGAACAGCCCGGTGAGGCTGCGGCGCGAGTCGACGAGGTCGCGGACGTACGCCTTGACCGGGCCCTTGTCGCGGGGGAGCAGGTAGCGCTCGTCACCCGCGGCCATGCGTGCCTGGCGCTCCTTGGCGGCGGCGCGGCGCTCTTCCTTGGTCTGCGGGTTGGACTTGCGCAGCTCGCGGTTGCGCTTCATCGCCTCACGCGTGGTGCGCGGCGGCGGCGCGACGGGGCCGCGGCGCTTGCCCTCGGCCTCCCGGCGTTTCGGCGTCGCCCGTCCCTTGCCCGGCGTGTAGCCCCGGGTGTGAGATTCGACGCTTTCGGCCACCTCGGCGGCCTCGGTCTCGGGGCTGTCTTCGGTGGTCGTGCCACTGCGGCGTAGGAACCTCACGGGACCAGGATATTGCAGGCACCGGCGGAACTGTTCCCCCGGTCGTGAGATGTGGGACGATGGTTGCCGAACGCCCCGGCGTGGAACAAGACGGGGACGGGCGATGTTGACTGGTTGCAGGAGGCATCCGTACCCGCGACAGAGCAACACCTGAGGGAGAGCCATGACGACCGCTGAGACCGGCGCCCCGCAGACCGAGGCCACCCACGGCGTGAGCCTGACCGCCGCGGCCGCGGCGAAGGCGAAGGCGCTGCTGGAGCAGGAGGGCCGCGACGACATGCACCTGCGCATCGCCGTCCAGCCCGGTGGCTGTGCCGGCCTGCGCTACCAGCTGTTCTTCGACGAGCGCGAGCTGGACGGCGACCTGTTCCGCGACTTCGACGGGCTGCGCGTGGCCGTGGACCGGATGAGCGCGCCGTACGTGCAGGACGCGGTGATCGACTTCGTCGACAGCATCGAGAAGCAGGGCTTCACGATCGACAACCCGAACGCGACGGGTTCCTGCGCCTGCGGCGACTCGTTCCACTGACGGAGCGGCGCCTGAGGTTTTTGGGCGGGCGCGGGCCACGTTCTGCACGTGGCCCGCGCCCGTTCTTTGTGTCCGCCGGAGGGTCTTTCAGCCGTCCAGGCCGGCGACCTGCGCCTGGCACGCCTCGTCGACGGCCCAGCCCCGTGGGGTGGGCGGAGGAGGCACGGGCCGGTGCTGTTCGCGCAGCTCGGCGGGGATGTCGGCGCAGTCACCGATCAGGTCGGCGAGGGTTTCCGGTTCTGTCCTAACGGGCACATCGGGGACGCTAAGGCCGCTGGCCCCCGGTGCGACACCCTTACCTGGCGGTAGGGTCGACCCGCGGCGGCGATTTAACTCTGACGGGCTAACTTCGGCGCCGTCACGTGTGTCGAGAGCAGGGAGCACTGGTGCCATCCAACGCGCGGATCGCGGTGTCGGGCAGTATCGCCACCGACCATCTGATGCACTTCCCGGGCAGGTTCGCGGACCAGCTCATCGCCGACCAGCTGCACCGGGTGTCGCTCAGCTTCCTCGCCGACGATCTCGTGGTGCGGCGCGGTGGCATCGGGGCGAACGTCGCCTTCGGCCTGGGCGTGCTCGGCGTGCGGCCGGTGCTCGTCGGCGCGGTGGGGGAAGATTTCGCGGATTATCGTTCGTGGCTGGAGCGGCACGGTGTCGACACGTCCGGCGTGCTGGTGTCGGAGGTCGCGCACACCGCCCGGTTCGTGTGCACGACGGACGAAGACCTCAACCAGATCGCGACGTTTTACGCGGGTGCCATGGCCGAAGCCCGCAACATCGAACTCGGCCCGATCGCCGACCGCGTCGGTGAGCTGGGCCTGGTGCTGATCAGCCCGGACGATCCCGAGGGCATGCTGCGGCACGCGGAGGAGTGCCGCCAGCGGGGCTACGAGTTCGCGGTGGACCCGTCGCAGCAGCTGGCGAGGATGGACGGGGAACAGGCGCGCACGTTCGTCGAGGGCGCGAAGTACCTGTTCACCAACGATTACGAGTGGGAGCTGCTCCGCCAGAAGACGGGCTGGGGCGAGGACGAGGTGCTGGACCACGTCGGCCTGAGGGTCACCACCCTCGGCGAAAAGGGTGTGGAGATCGTCAGCCCCACCGAGACACTGCACATCGACGCGGTCCCGGAACTCACGAAAGCCGACCCCACCGGCGTCGGAGACGGTTTCCGGGCAGGCTTCCTGGCCGGTTTGCACGGTGGCCTGAGCCTGGAACGGGCAGCGCAGCTGGGATCGCTCATCGCCGTGCTGGTGCTGGAAACCATCGGCACGCAGGAATGGCACCTGGACAAGGCGAACGGCCTCAAGCGCATCGCGGAGGCCTACGGACAGGATGCCGCAGTGGAAATCGGCACAGTCCTGAACGCCTGACAGAGCTACAAAAGCCGAGCGGCAGGCCCACCACACACGGACACCCGGCGACGCGAAGCGAGCGGCCCCACCGCCCACACCCACCCCCGCGTCGATCCCCAGCTGCCTTAGCGGTTGGCTCACCGGGTCAAGGGTGGGCGGAGCCCATCGCGAAGCGACGCCGAAGAAGCTTCTATGTCAAGTGGTGGTGGTCGGTGTGGAGTGCGTGGTAGAGGACGTCGG
>NZ_BAABIB010000110.1:0-23555 GCF_039542405.1 Amycolatopsis dongchuanensis | reverse complement strand
ACCCGTCCCCTCACCTCAGGCCCTCACCCACGTCACCAACGTCACGACCCGCAACATCTAGTACCTGGGCACGCGTGGGGTAGGCGATGCGGCCCTTGCCGGTGAGCCAGTCACCGGGTTCACCCACCATCAGCGGGTTGAGGAAGTCCGAGGTGCGCTGGGGAATCGTCACGGCCGCAGCGTAGGGGTGATCTTCCCCCGCGTCGCGCGGTCGTGCCCGAACGTCCGCCCGGACTGCCTGACCGGGCTACGCCGACTGGGCGGTGTTCGTCAGCGTGCCGATGCCCTCGATCGTGACCGACACCGTCTGGCCGTCCGCCATCGGTCCGACGCCCGCGGGCGTGCCGGTCAGGATGACGTCCCCGGGCAGGAGCGTCATCACGCCGGACACGAACTCCACCAGCTCCGGCACCTTGTGGATCAGCAGCGACGTCCGCGAATCCTGCTTGACCTCGCCGTTCAGCTCCGTGCGCAGCGCGAGGTCGGCCGGGTCGAGCGAGGTCTCGATCCACGGGCCGAGCGGGCAGAACGTGTCGTACCCCTTCGCCCTGCCCCACTGGCCGTCGGCCTTCTGCAGGTCACGCGCGCTGACGTCGTTCGCGATCGTGTAGCCGAGGATGACGCTCGCCGCGCGGGCGGCGGGCACGTTCTTCACCGGCTGGCCGATCACCACCGCCAGCTCGCCCTCGAAGTCCACGCGCTCGGACTCCTTCGGCAGCTTGATGGCCGCGTTGGGGCCGATCACGCTCGTCGAGGGCTTGATGAAGATCATCGGCGATTCCGGCACCTCGTTGCCGAACTCGGCGGCGTGCGCCGCGTAGTTGCGGCCCACCGCGATGACCTTGCTGGGCAGGATCGGCGCGAGCAGCCGGACGTCGGCCAGCGGCCAGCGCTTCCCCGTGTAGTTGGGCGTCCCGAACGGGTGCTCGGCGATCTCCAGGACCTCGGCCCCGTCGCCCTCCCCCTCGATCGACGCGAACGCGACACCACCAGCGTGAGCAATCCGAGCTAACCGCACGGGGTGAAGTCTACGTCAGCCCCGCAGGTGCTTGTGGACCAGCGCGTCGCACATCGCCAGCCAGCTGGCCTCGACGATGTTCGGGTGCACGCCGACGGTGGTCCACTCGCGGTCGCCGTCGCTGGACTCCAGCAGCACGCGCGTCGTGGCGTCCGTGCCGGGGTGGCTCGGCAGGATGCGCACCTTGTAGTCGGCCAGCTCGACAGTGTCCAACCAGGACAGGTACGGCTGCAGTGCCTTGCGCAGCGCGGCGTCCAGCGCGTGCACCGGCCCGTTGCCCTCGGCCGTCTCGATGACGCGTTCGCCGGAGACGTGCACCTTCACCGTCGCCTCGGAGATCACCTCACCGTCGGCGCGGTGGTCGAGCACCACCCGGTAGGACTCGAGCGTGAACGGCGCCGGCCCGTTGTCCTCGCCGATCTCGTTGCGCAGCAACAACTCCAGCGACGCGTCCGCCGCCTCGAACGACCAGCCCTGCGCTTCCAGGCGCTTGACCTTCGCCACGGCGCTCGTCAGCGCCTCAGGCCGGCCGGCAAGGTCGACCCCGAACTCACGTCCCTTGAGTTCCAGGCTCGCCTTGCCGGCCATCTCGGTGACCAGGACCCGCATGCCGTTGCCGACGGAGGCTGGATCGATGTGGTTGTACAACAACGGATCCACTTTGATCGCGCTCGCGTGCAGCCCCGCCTTGTGGGCGAAGGCCGACGACCCGACGTAGGCCTGGTGGGTGTCGGGTGCGATGTTCGCGATTTCGGCCAGGGCATGGGAGACGCGGGTCAGCTCGGCGGCCCCTCCGGTCGGGAGGACCTCCATCCCGAGCTTGGCCACGAGGTTTCCCGTCACGGCGAACAGGTCGGCGTTGCCCGCCCGTTCCCCGTAACCGTTCGCGGTGCACTGCACATGGGTCGCGCCGGCCTGGACCGCCGCGATGCTGTTGGCCACCGCGCAGGACGTGTCGTCCTGGCAGTGGATGCCGAGCCGGAAACCCGTGCGGTCCTTGACCTCCCGCACGGTCTCGGCCAGTCCGAGTGGCAGCTGGCCACCGTTGGTGTCGCACAGCACGACGACGTCGGCGCCGGCGTTCGCCCCGGCGTCGAGCACGCGCAGCGCCGTGTCCCGGTCGTAGGAGTAGCCGTCGAAGAAGTGCTCGGCGTCGAGGAACACCCGCCGCCCCTCCCCGACGAGGAAGGAGACCGTGTCGGACACCATCGCGCAGGCCTCGTCGACGTCGACCCGCAGCGCGCGCTCGATGTGCCGCAGGTCGGCCTTCGCGACGAGCGTCACCACCGGGGCTTCGGAGTCGAGCAGCGCGCGGACCTGCGGGTCCTGCGCCGCGGTGGTGCCCGCGCGGCGGGTCGAGCCGAACGCCACCAGCACGGCGTGCTTGAGCGCCAGCTCCCCCTTCGCGGCACGCGCGAAGAACTCCGTGTCCTTCGGCATCGCGCCCGGCCAGCCGCCCTCGATGAAACCGACGCCGAGCTCGTCGAGCAGCCGCGCGACGGCCAGCTTGTCCGCCACCGAGTACGAGATCCCCTCCCGCTGCGCCCCGTCGCGCAGGGTCGTGTCGTAGAGGTGGAACTCGTCGCCGAGCGGGGTGCCGGCGGGGGCGGTGCGGCTCACGGTGTCTCCTCGAAGCTTTCTCGGGCAAAGAAAAAACCTCCCGCAAGGGTGCGAGAGGTTTGCGCGCCGGTGTCCACTGGGGACACTACCCGGCGCGCCTGCCGATAATGATCACGGCGTAAGAAGTCACGCCGTCACTATGCCACATCGTTCCGGAACGCGAAAGCGCCCTCCCAAGGAATGGGAGGGCGCTGTGCGTGCGACTCAGGCGACGGGACGCGTGTTCGACGAGACGAGCGCGGCGAGCCGGTCCCCGATCGCGTGCGTGGAACCCGGGTTCTGCTGGTCGCGCGTGGCGAGGTCGAAGGCCACCGAGGCCTCGATGCGGCGCGCTGCCTCGCGCTGGCCGAGGTGGTCCAGCAGCAGCGAAACCGACAGCACCGCGGCGGTCGGGTCGGCGAGGCCCTGCCCGGCGATGTCCGGCGCGCTGCCGTGCACCGGCTCGAACATGCTCGGGTTGCGGCGGGTGATGTCGAGGTTGCCGCTGGCCGCGAGCCCGATGCCGCCGGTGACCGCGGCGGCGAGGTCGGTGATGATGTCGCCGAACAGGTTGTCGGTGACGATCACGTCGAATCGGGACGGGTCGGTGACCAGGTGGATCGTCGCGGCGTCCACGTGCGAGTACGCGACCGTGACGTCGGGGTGCTCCAGCGAGACCTCCTCGACGATGCGCGACCACAGCGAACCCGCGTGCAGCAGCACGTTCGTCTTGTGCACGAGCGTCAGGTGCTTGCGCGGCCGCTCCTCGGCGCGGCGGAACGCGTCGGCGACCACGCGGCGGATACCGAACGCCGTGTTGACGCTGACCTCCGTGGCGATCTCGTGCTCGGTGTCCTTGCGCAGCAGGCCGCCGTTGCCCGCGTACGGGCCTTCGGTGCCTTCGCGGACGACGACCATGTCGATCTCGGACGCCGTGTCGGCGAGCGGGCCGCGCACGCCCGGGTACAGGCGCGCCGGGCGCAGGTTCACGTGGTGGTCCAGCTCGAAGCGCAGGCGCAGCAGCAGGCCGCGCTCCAGGATGCCGCTCGGCACGCTCGGGTCACCGACGGCGCCCAGCAGGATCGCGTCGTGCTCACGCAGCTCGCCGAGCACGGACTCGGGCAGCAGCTCGCCGGTGGAGTGCCAGCGGGAGGCGCCGAGGTCGTAGCTCGTCGTTTCGACACCGGGGGCGACTTCGGCGAGTACCTTCAGCGCCTCGGTGATCACTTCGGGTCCGATCCCGTCTCCTGGGATCACCGCGAGCCGCATCCAGACACCTCCGTCAACCAGTGCGGTGAGGCACTCGCGAGCCCCTACCGCACAAAAACTCCAGCGACGGGGAGGTTACCGGGCGTTGCCATTCAGCCGAAGCGGCACCACCCTTATGCCGTAATTTCCCGAGCAGCGAGACACCCGAACGGGGCGTCGCCCTCAGGCGCCGGAAGGGGCCACGCGAACCCCTTCCGGCGTCCTGATCAGCGGATGTTGATCACCTCGGCCCGCAGGCCCGCCCCGTTGTGGTGAACGAGTGACAGCAGGCCCTCACCCGTATCGGCGGCGGCCGAGGCTCCGTTCCGGGTGACGGTGAGCCGCGTGCCGGGCTTCGCCGTGTACATGAGCGCCGGACCACCCGTCCCCTGGACGGAGTACCCCGGGGCAAGCGGGTCGAACGACAGCGGCGTGCTCACCGCGTCGATGATCGAGTTCGGGCTCGCCGGCGCCGGGTAGTAGCCCGCCACGCCGACCGTGTAGCTGATGCGGTGGCTGGCCGCGGCCGGGTCGATCCCGAGCGCGGTGAGGCTCACCGGCAGCACCACGACGTTGGTGTCGAACACGTTGGTGTCCACGTCGCCGAGCTGGCCATTGACCGCCTGGACGTCCACCGACGGCTCGCCCGCGGCGTTGAGGTCCACGGTGTTCACCAGCAGCACGTCGGTTTCGGCCGCCTTCGTCACGAAGCTCTCGAAGTCGGGCTTGCCGTCACCGGTGGTGTCGATGTCGACGAACGGGATCGTGTTGCTGCCGAGGTTCGCCCAGTCACCCCACGTGGAGATGCCGAACGCGAGCAGCGCGTCCTGCGGGGTGCCGGCCTGCCGGTCGGCGGGCGCGGTCGACGCCGCGCCGACGTACTGCAGGTCGCCGCCCTTCGCGGTGTCGTTCACCGTGCAGTGCTCGGTGAGCCGCCCCCGGCACGCCGGCAGCTTCGGCGAGGTGGCCTGCAGTTCCAGCACGCTGATCAGCGACCGGTACCGCTGCGGGCCCGTGCCCTGGTCGAGCCCGCGGCCGCCCAGCGGCAGCACGGCCTGGTCCCCGCCGCGGAAGCTCAGCGAGTGCGGCACCGTGATCGCCGAAACCGGCTTCGGCGCGGCGTACACCGGCACGCGCAACGCCACCGCCGACCGGCCGAACGGGGTGAACGCGACGCGACCGGAGGCGTCCGCGACGAACTGCCGCGCCAGCCCGGCCTGCTCGGCCTCCATCGTCGGGTCGAGCACCTTGCGCAGCGCCGCCGGATCGGTGACCAGCAACGTGACGCGCACGATCCCGGTCCCCCGCGGCGGCACGACGACCGTGTTCGCCGACAGCTGGTACCGCACGCCGGGCAGCTGGTTGACGCCCTCGTAGTTCACCCGGTAGGCGACGAGGTCCCTGCCCTTGTTGACGACCTTGATCGTCTTGCTCAGCGCCAGCGGACGGCCCGCCTCGACGGCGCCGAAACCGACGCTCACCGTGCCCGGGTCGTCCATCACGTAGGCGAGCACGGACGTGTCGAGCGCCGCCTTGGCGTCGATCCGGCCGGCACCGACCCGTTGCGGCGCATAGGTTTTGCCGTCCGCCTTGATGTCGTGCCCGGCGGTGTTCATCACCGCGGCCTTGACCTCCTCGACCGACCAGTCGGGGTGGGCCTGGCGCAGCAGTGCCGTGATGCCCGTCGTGTGCGGCGCCGCCATCGAGGTGCCCGACAGCACCGTCCGGCCGTTGCCGCTGCCCCGCAGCGCGGACGAGATCGTGTCACCCGGCGCCGCCACGTCGGGCTTCACCGCCGGGCCGCGGACCCCGCGCGAGGTGAACGAGCTCGGCGTGTCCACAATGGACTGGTCGTAGGTCTGCAGGCTCGCCCGGCCCGCGCCGTAGAGGCGGACGGTGAGGGTGCCGGCGTCCAGCGCGGGGCGCAGGGACGCGGTGGCCGAGCCGGTGAACTGGAACATCGGCAGTGCCGCGTTGCCCGCGATCCCGGCCGCGAAGTGCTCCACCGACGACGACAGCAGCACCCCGGCCGCACCGGCGGCCTGCGCGTTGTTGGCGCGGACGGCGGACCCGCAGGCGCGCGTCGCGTCGTTGTCGTCCCACTCCAGCCACGCGAACCGGCCCGCCACCGCCGCCTTGTCGGCCGCGCTGTACGGGGCGCAGCCGTCGGCGTTGGCGGCCGACGGCCGGGCGACGGCCTTGGTGGTGTCGAGCGTGTCGTAGCCGGTGTAGTCCTGGCTGTACTGGCCGCCCTTCGGCCCGGCGGCCGCGGCGGGCGCGGTCACCTCGGCGGCGTCCCGCAGCACGGAGGCGTCCCGGCTGCTCGCCACGGTCAGCGCCTCCCGGGTGTTGCCCGGCGCGCCGCCGACGTCGAACAGGTCACCGCCGTTGCCGCCCGAGATCACCGGCAGCACGTCGTTCTGCGCGAGCTTGCGCACGAACAGCGAGTCCGGGTCGTCCGGCGCGCCGAAGTCGCTGCCCAGCGACAGGTTCACGATGTCGAGGTGGTCGCTGAAGTCGCCGTCCCCGTCGGGGTCGAGCGCCCAGTCCAGCGCCTGCGACGTCACGTCGGTCGAGCCGTGGCAGCCGAACACCTTGATCCCGTACAGCAGGGCCTTCGGCGCGGTGCCCGGCCCGATCTTCATCGCGTTCAGCGCGTCCGGGGTGAGCTTCGAGTAGTCACCGGTGAAGGTGCTGCCGTCGGCGTTGACGCCGAACCCGCCGATGGTGCCCGCGACGTGCGTGCCGTGCTCACCGCACGCCAGCGGGTTGGGGTCGGGCACCGGGTCCGGTGAGCCGCTGGTGCCGTTGGAGTCGTAGTCGTCGCCGACGAGGTCGGTGCCGCCGACCACCTTCGCCGTCGGGAACAGCGGCGTCGGCTTGGCGCGGTCGATCGAGTCGTACGCCGCCTTCGTGCCGGGGCCGCCGAAATCGGCGTGCGTGTAGTCGATGCCGTCGTCGATCACGCCGACGCGGACGCCGTCGCCGTAGCGGCCGGTCTGCTGCCACGCGGTGAGCGTGTTGGTCAGCTGCGCGGCGCTGGAGTTCTCCCGCTGCTTGGGCACGACGGTGCGGATCGACACGACGTCCTGCCGCTGCGCGATTTCCCGGATCTTCGCCGCGTCCGCGGTGACGACGACGCCGGGCACCGCGTTCGAGGTCTGGAACAGCTTCTTCGTGCCCGCGTCGAGGGACCGCAGCTGCCCCAGCACCGAATCCACCGCACCGGTGACGTCCGCCCGCGCCGCGTTGGCCGCCTGCTTCGCCCGCTCCGGGCCGCTGCCCTTCGCCTGCTCGGCGTTGTACGCGTCGACCGCGGGCTGCCGCGCCACCTCGATGAACGCCGTCGTCCTGCCGTGCAGGTCGGCGAGCCGCGCGGACAGCTTGCCGCGCAGCCCCGCCGTGTCCACCTTCACGGCGGGCACGCTCTCGGCAGGGGCCTCCGCGGAAGCCGCGGTGGCGGTGCCGACGGCGGTTGCCGTCAGCGCGATGGCGAAGACGGCCGCAGAAGACCGCCGGGCCCAAGTTCTCATCGAAGTCCACTCCTGATCACAGCGAGGGTGAGAACCTATCCCGAACCCGGCGGCCTTCCTAGCGCAAAGCGGAGAAATCCGACTTAAGTCGGAGTCCCCGTTGCCCGGATCAGGCGAAAGTGACGGCCCTGATGGTCCGCGCGCCGACGGTCGCGGCGATCGGCTCCAGCAGGTGCGAATCGACCTCGCGGTCGACGCGCAGCAGCATCACCGCGTCCGTGCCGTCGGTGGTCTGGCTGATCTGCGCCGCCTCGATGTTGATCGACGCCTCGCCGAGCAGGGTGCCGACGCGGCCCATGATGCCGGGGCGGTCCGGGTACTCCAGCAGCAGCATGTTGCCCTCGGCGCGGATGTCGAAGTGCCTGCCGTTGACCTCGACCAGCTTCTCGACCTCGCCCTTGCCGGTGACCGAACCCGAGACCGACACCGCGCCGCCGTCGTCGTGCACCGCGCGCACGGTGACGAGGCTGCGCCAGTTCGGGCTCTCCGTCTCCTTGGTCAGCTCCACGCGCACGCCCAGCTCCTCGGCCAGCCGCGGCGCGTTCACGAACGTCACCTGGTCCTCGACCACGCCGGAGAACACGCCCCGCAGCGCGGCCAGCTGCAGCACGGTGACGTCCTCGCTCGACAGCTCACCGCTCACGGTCACGGTCACCGACGACGGGGCCTTCTGGCTCAGCGCCGACACGACCGTGCCGAGCTTCTGGGTCAGCGACAGGTACGGGCGCACCTCCTCGCCGACCGCGCCGCCGCCGGAGACGTTCACCGCGTCCGGCACGAAGTCGCCCCGCAGCGCCAGCAGCACCGAGTGCGCGACGTCGGTGCCCGCGCGGTCCTGCGCCTCGGCGGTCGAGGCGCCCAGGTGCGGGGTGACGACGACGTTCGGCAGCTCGAACAGCGGGCTGGCGGTGGTGGGCTCGGTGACGAACACGTCGATGCCCGCGCCGCCGACGTGGCCGCTGCGGATGGCGTCGGCGAGCGCGTCCTCGTCGACCAGCCCGCCGCGGGCGGCGTTGACGATGATGACGCCCTGCTTGGTCTTCTTCAGCGCCTCGGCGTCGATGAGGCCCTTCGTCTCCGGCGTCTTGGGCAGGTGGATCGAGATCGCGTCGGCGCGCGAGAGCAGCTCGTCGAGGCTCACCAGCTCGATGCCCAGCTGCGCGGCGCGCGCGGCCGAGACGTACGGGTCGTACGCGATGATCGTGGTGCCGAAGGCGGCCAGCCGCTGCGAGAACAGCTGCCCGATCTTGCCGAGGCCCACCACACCGATGGTCTTGCCGTTCAGCTCGACACCCGTGTATGCGCTGCGCTTCCACTCGCCGCCACGCAGGCTCTGGTCGGCGGCGGGCACGCGGCGGGCCACCGCGAGCAGCAGCGCGACGGCGTGCTCCGCGGCCGAGACGATGTTCGAGGTGGGGGCGTTGACGACGAGCACGCCCCGCGCGGTGGCGGCGGGCACCTCGACGTTGTCCAGGCCCACCCCGGCGCGGGCGACGACCTTCAGCCTGCTGGTGGCGTTGAGCACCTCGGCGTCGACCTGGGTCGCGGACCGGACGAGCAACGCGTCGGCGCCCTTCACCGCCTCGAGGAGCGCGGGGCGGTCCGTGCCGTCGACGTGCTGGACCTCCACCTCGTCACCGAACACGCTCAGCACGGAGGGCGCGAGCTTTTCGGCGATGAGGACGACGGGCTTGCTGGGGTTGGTCACGATGAGACTCCCAAAGAAGACGCAGCTCGGCGGATGACCAGGAGTCTAGTCGCGGCCTGGGCGAGTCCTGTTAACGGGCGCGCAACCTGGCGAAACGAGAGCGAAAAGCGGCGGGGACCGGGCGTGGCGGGCGTCAGTTGGCGGGGAGGTCGAACTCCCCGTCCCGCACGCCCGCGACGAAGGCGTCCCATTCGGACGGAGTGAAGACGAGGACGGTCCCGTCCGGTTCGGTGGACGAACGCAACGCGGTGTAGGTCAGGCCGTCGCTGTGGGGCACGAACGCGAACTCGATCGCGTCCGGGATGGTCTCCCCGGCCGGTTCGGCCCGTTGCCAGTGCGCGGTTTCCAGATCGAGCACGTGCCGCACCCCGGCTTTGTCGTCGACGGGGCTGCTGTGTTGATCACTCATGGCGCACACGGTAACCCGGGAAAGCGGACGTGCCACCTTCACGGGGTGAACACCGTGAAGGTGGCACGGAAACCGGTGTGGATCAGGCGGTTTCGGTGATCGGACGGTCCACCCAGGACATCAGGCCACGCAGCTTGCGGCCCGTCTCCTCCAGGGGGTGCTGCTCGCCGGCCTCCTGCAGCTTGCGGAAGTTCGGCCGCCCGGCCTCGTCCTCGGCGACCCATTCGCGGGCGAACGTGCCGTCCTGGATCTCGCCCAGGATCTTGCGCATCTCCTCCTTCACCGCCGGCGTGATGACGCGCGGCCCGCGGGTGAGGTCGCCGTACTCGGCGGTGTCGGAAATCGAATACCGCATGCGGGCGATGCCGCCCTCGTACATGAGGTCGACGATCAGCTTGAGCTCGTGCAGCACCTCGAAGTACGCCATCTCCGGCGCGTAGCCCGCCTCGGTCAGCACCTCGAAGCCGTTCTGCACCAGCGCGGTGGTGCCACCGCAGAGCACGACCTGCTCACCGAACAGGTCGGTCTCGGTCTCCTCCTTGAAGGTGGTCTTGATGACACCGGCACGGGCACCGCCGATGGCCGCCGCGTAGGACAGGGCCAGCGCCTGCGCGCCACCCGACGGGTCCTGGTGCACCGCGATGAGGCACGGCACGCCCTTGCCGTCCACGAACTGGCGGCGCACGAGGTGCCCCGGCCCCTTCGGCGCGACCATGGCCACGTCCACATTGGCCGGCGGCTTGATGAGGTCGTAGTGGATGTTGAACCCGTGCCCGAAGAAGATCGCGTCGCCGTCCTTCAGGTTCGGCTCGATGTCCTCGGCGTAGATGAAGCGCTGCTTGGTGTCCGGCGCGAGGATCATGATCACGTCGGCCTCGGCGGAGGCCTCCGCCGGGGTGAGCACCCGCAGGCCCTCCTCCTCGGCCTTGGCGCGCGACTTCGACCCCTCCGGCAGACCGATGCGCACATCGACCCCGGAGTCGCGCAGGCTCAGCGCGTGCGCGTGGCCCTGGCTGCCGTACCCGATCACGGCGACCTTGCGACCCTGGATGATGCTCAGATCGGCGTCGTCGTCGTAGAAGATTTCGACTGACATGAGGGGAACTGACTTCCTTCCGGTTTTTCCTGACTTCGGCTCAGCGGGGGGCGGTCGCGGTGATCGAGCGGGCGCCACGGCCCACCGCGACCATGCCGGACTGCACGATCTCACGCACTCCGTAGGGCTCGAGCATGCGCAGCAGGGCACTGAGCTTGTCCCCGGTGCCCGTGGCCTCGATGGTCAGCGCCTCGGGCGAGACGTCGACGACCTTGGCGCGGAACAACTGCACCGTCTCGAGCACCTGGCTGCGGACGGTGGCGTCGGCCCTGACCTTGACCAGCAGCAGTTCGCGCTGCACGGACGCGGCCGGCTCGAGTTCGACGATCTTGATGACGTTGATCAGCTTGTTGAGCTGCTTGGTCACCTGTTCGAGCGGTAGCTCCTCAACGGCGACCACGATAGTCATCCGGGACACCTCGGGGTTCTCCGTGGGTCCGACGGCGAGGGACTCGATGTTGAAGCCCCGGCGCGAGAACAGCCCGGCCACCCTGGCGAGCACGCCGGGCACATTCTCCACCAGCACGCTGAGGGTATGAGTGCTCACTTCCCCGTCACCTCGTCGCTCACTTCGTCGTCGTCGAACAGCGGGCGGATGCCCCGCGCCGCCATGACCTCGTCGTTGCTGGCGCCAGGGCCCACCATGGGCCACACCTGGGCATCCTTCCCCACCACGAAGTCGATCACGACGGGGCGGTCGTTGATCTCCATCGCGCGGCGGATGGTCGCGTCGACCTCCTCCTTCGTCTCGCACCGCAGGCCGGCGCAGCCGAGCGCCTCCGCCAGCAGCGTGAAGTCGGGGATGCGGTGCTTGTGCGTACCGAGGTCGCTGTTGGAGTACCGCTCGGAGTAGAACAGCGTCTGCCACTGGCGGATCATGCCGAGGTTGCCGTTGTTGATCACGGCGACCTTGATCGGCGCCCCTTCGAGCGCGCAGGTGGCCAGCTCCTGGTTGGTCATCTGGAAGCAGCCGTCGCCGTCGATCGCCCAGACCTGCTTGTCCGGCAGGCCGAACTTGGCGCCCATCGCGGCGGGCACGGCGAAGCCCATCGTGCCGAGGCCGCCGGAGTTGATCCACGTGCGCGGGTTCTCGTACTTGACGAACTGCGCGGCCCACATCTGGTGCTGGCCGACGCCCGCCGCGTACACCGCGTCGGGACCGACGATCTCCCCGATGCGCTCGATCACGTACTGCGGCGACAGCGTGCCGTCGGCGGGCCACTCGTAGCCGATGGGGAACGTCTCGCGCCACGAGTCGACCTGGGTCCACCACGCCGCGAGGTCCGGCTCGCCGACGCGCTCGGTCTCGGCCCGCACCGCGTCGATCAGGTCGCCGATGATCTCCTTGCAGTCCCCGACGATCGGCACGTCCGCCTTGCGGTTCTTGGAGATCTCGGCCGGGTCGATGTCGGCGTGCACGACCTTCGCGTCCGGCGCGAAGGAGTCCATCCGGCCGGTGACCCGGTCGTCGAACCGGGCGCCCAGCGCCACCAGCAGGTCCGCGCGCTGCATCGCCGCGACGGCCGCGACCGAACCGTGCATCCCGGGCATGCCCAGGTGCTGCCGGTGCGAGTCGGGGAACGCGCCGCGCGCCATCAGCGTGGTCACCACGGGGATGCCGGTCAGCTCGGCCAGCCGCAGCAGCTCCGCCGACGCACCGGCCTTGATCACGCCACCGCCGACGTAGAGCACCGGGCGGCGGGCCTGCGCGATGAGCCGCGCGGCCTCGCGGACCTGCTTGCCGTGCGGGCGCAGCGTCGGCCGGTAGCCGGGCAGGTGCATCTCCGGCGGCCACGAGAACGACGTCTGCTCCTGCAGGACGTCCTTCGGGATGTCGACGAGCACGGGACCGGGCCGCCCGGTGGAGGCCAGGTGGAACGCCTCGGCGATGACCCTCGGGATGTCCGCCGGGTCCTTGACGAGGAAGTTGTGCTTGGTGATCGGCATCGTGATGCCGCAGATGTCGGCTTCCTGGAAGGCGTCCGTGCCGATCAGCGGGCGCGTCTGCTGCCCGGTGATCGCGACGACCGGCACGGAGTCCATGTTCGCGTCGGCCAGCGGGGTCACCAGGTTCGTGGCGCCGGGGCCGGAGGTGGCCATGCACACGCCGACCTTGCCGGTCGCCTGCGCGTACCCCGTCGCCGCGTGCCCCGCGCCCTGCTCGTGGCGGACGAGGACGTGGCGCACCTTCGTCGAGTCGAGCAGCGGGTCGTAGGCGGGCAGGATGGTGCCACCGGGAATGCCGAACACGACCTCCGCGCCGACCGCCTCGAGCGACCGGACGAGCGACTGCGCACCCGTGACCCGTACCGGGGTACCGGCGGGCGGGGTGGGCTTGGGGCGGGCCCCGAGCTGGGCGGGCGATGCCGGGCTCGGGCCGGCTTTCGCTTCCGATCGCGAGGTGGCGCTAGTCATCAGTTCTGCCTCGTGGGTCTCGTCGGTGCTGTCACTCGTTCGGGTAATCGTCGTCGGGCAACAAAAAACCCCCGCCGACCAGGGTTGGTCGCACGAGGGTCGCGCGTCGACGCAGCGGCTGTTCCCTAAGCGTCGACGCGCTCGGGAAGTACAAGACCGGTCTGCGGGATCACGGCAGTGACGTTAACGGGTCGCCGCGAGCAGTGTCAACTGTGCGGGATCGTGATCCCGGATACTGGGCACTCCTACCGTTGGAGGCCCTGCTTTCCCGCAGGCAGCGGCGGCGGTGCACCATTTCGGGGTGTCCGAAACAGCCGACCCGCCCCAGCCGGTCAAGCGCCGGAAGGCGACGTTCCGCGTCCCGCTGATCGCCCTGCTCGCCGTCTTCGGCCTGATGGTGTGCCTGGCGCCGACGGCGTTCGCGGACGTTCCCGGACTGTGGGCGCTGTACGTGATCCCGCTGGGGATGATCGTCTACATCGTGCGGATGAAGACGGTGGCGACGCCGCAGGGGCTGACGGTGCGCACCGTGTTCGGCCGCCGCGAGCTGCCGTGGGAGGCGTTGAAGGGCCTGTCGATCTCGAAGAAGGCCAAGGTGAGCGCGGTGCTCACCGACGACAGCACGATCCCGCTGCCGTCGGTGCGCACGCGTCACCTGCCCGTGCTGGCCCTGGTGTCCAACGGACGGCTCAAGGACCCGGCGGGCATCGTCGAAGAGGTCGTCACCCCCGCGGAGCAGGAGCAGGAGTAGCCCAGTCCTCGATCCGCCCCGCGGCGCGGAAGCGCAGCGCGGGGTCCACGTAACGGGCGGCGGGTACGGCGTAGAGCGCGTCGACCGCCGCCCGGTGCATTTCGTACGCCGACACGTAGGCCGCGGTTTCCGCCTCGGAGGCGGGCAGCTGGGCGGCGGCGAGCAGGTTCTTCAGCACCTCGGTCATGGCTTGTCCTCTCAGGCGGCGGCGCGGACGGCGGGTTCGGGCACCCGCAGGTGCCAGTCGGTGCTCTGCTGGAAGGCGTCCCCGGCGCGCAGGATCGCGGCCTCGCCGAACGCGGGACCGGCCAGCTGCAGCGAAAGCGGCAGCCCGGCGGCGGTGAAGCCCATCGGCACGGCGAGCACCGGGTTGCCCACGGTGTCCCAGTACGGCGTGTGGATCAGCGAGAACAACGCGCCGACGTCCGTCTGCCCGTCCGGTCCGGTGAGGTCCTCGAACTTCGGCGCGCCGACCGACGCGGTGGGACACGCGATCACGTCCACGGTCTCGAACAGCCTGCCCACGGCGTCCTGCGCGACGCGGCGGACCCGTTGCGCCTGCACGTAGTCCGCGCCCGACACCATCGCGCCGATCGCCATCATCGCCCGCGTGGCGACGAAGTAGTCCTCCCAGCGGCCGGTGAGGTCCGTGCGGTGGTAGGCCAGCGCCTCGCAGCCCATCGTGATCATGTCCGCGGTGATCATCTCCTGCCAGTACGGCAGCGTGACCTCGACCAGCGTCGCCCCCTGCTCGGCGAGCACGGCGATCGCGGCGTCGAACGTGCTCGCCAGCGCCGGATCGCTGTGCTCCGGGAAGTGGTGCTCGCGCACGACACCGATGCGCAGGCCCGTCAGGTCACCGGTGAACTCCGGCGCGGTGAACGGCGCGTCCACGCAGTCCGGGTCGCTCTCGTGCAGGCCGGCGAGCACTTCGAGCACCGCGGCGCAGTCGCGGGCGCTGCGGGCCAGCGGGCCGATGTGGTCGAGGCTGTAGCCCAGCGGCACGCAGCCCGACTTCGGCACGCGGCCGAACGTCGGCATCAGCCCGCTCACGCCGCAGAACGCCGCCGGGATGCGGATGCTGCCCGCGGTGTCGGTGCCCAGGCCGGCGAGGAACATCCCCGCCGCGACCCCGCTGCCGGTGCCCGAGCTGGAGCCGCCGGGCCACGTGTCGGGGTCCCACGGGTTGCGCGGGATGGGGAACGGCTTCGTCGCGTCGGGCATGCCGCACGCGAACTCCATCGTCGTGGTCTTGCCGGTGATCACCGCGCCGGCCGCCTTGACGCGGGCGACGGTCGGCGCGTCCTTGCCCGCGCCCCAGCTGCGGTCGAGCACGAGGCTTTGCGCCGTCGTCGGGCCTTCGGCCATCGCGAGGATGTCCTTGACGCCGAAGGGGATCCCGTGCAGCGGGCCGCGGTCGAGCCCACTCGCCAGCTCGGCGTCGGCGGCCGCCGCGCGCTCCAGCGCGTACTCGTCGAACCGGGCGAGGTAGGTGCCGACGGTCGCGTCGTGGGCGTCGGCCGCGGCGATCGCGGCCTGGGTCAGTTCGACGGAGGTGACGGTGCCGTCGCGCAGGGCCGCGGCGGCGTCGGTGAGGGTCTTGGGGGTCATCGGGTCTCCTTGGTGCCGCGCGAGACGAACCGGAAGCGTTCGCCGCGGGTGTGGATGAAGGCCAGGTCGAAGGGGCGGCCTGCCGGGTCGTAGATGAGCTGTTCCATCGAGATCAGCGGGGCACCCTCGCGGATGCCGAGCACGGACGCCAGCGGCGCGTCGGCGAGTTCGCAGTCGAAGACGAACTCCGACTCCGACAGCCGGACCCCGGCGTCGTCGAGCAGCCGGTACCAGTCGGACACGAACGGCGTGTCCCGCAGCCGCCCGGCCTCGGGGAACAGCACGTAGTTCGTGGCGACGGCGACGGGTTCCTCGTGGTGCAGCGCCACGTACTCCAGCCGCAGGCACGGGGTGCCAGGAGCGACCCCGAGCCGCTCGGCGACCGTGTGCGGCGCGGGCACGACCGACCGGTCGAGCTCCCGGGGCCGCATCCGCTGGTTCCACAGGCTTTCCCTGGACGGCTTGATCACGCCGTGCGCCTCCGGCAGCGGCGTCGCCACGGTGTTGAGCACGACGTGCGTGCCGACGCCCTGTGTGCGTTCGATGAGCCCCTCCGCGCGCAGCAGGGCGAGCGCCTGGCGCACCGTGGCGCGCGACGCCTGGTGCGACGCCATCAGCTCGGCCTCGCTGGGCAGCTGGCCGTCCGGGTAGGAGCCGCCCTGCACGGCGGCTCGGAGCATGTCCCGCAGGCGGCGCACGTCGTGTACCCGCTGCTGCTGCGATACGGGTTTCATCCTCCGGGACGGTAAGTACATCCCATTGCCCACCGGTCTCCGGTGGATGACCTCGCTGTTACACGTGATCATGCGGCGACCGGGACCTTCGCGAACTCGGCGGCGGTGGTGACGGTCGCGAAACCGCAGTCCCGCATCACCTCGACGCCGATCTCGTGCAGCCGCGGGGTCTGCGCGGCGCAGCAGTCCTCCAGCAGCGTCACGGAGAAGTCCCGCATGATCGCCGAGCGCACGGTCGACTCGACGCAGAAGTTCGTGACCACCCCGCACACCACCAGTTCCGTGGCCCCCAGCCCCCGCAGCAGCGGTTCGAGCGAGGTCCACTGGAACGCGTCGAGACGGCACTTGTCGACCACGAGGTCGTCCTCGCGGCGGCCCAGCGCGTCCACGACGTCGCCGTCCCAGCTGCCCGCGAGCAGCCCGCCGACGGCCGCCAGATCCGGGCTGCGGCCGGTCAGCCACGGCCCCTCGTCCGCGAAGCCGGGCCGGTAGACGTGCCGCGTGAACACCACCGGCATCCCCTGCGCACGGGCGGCTTCCACGGCGACGGCGGCGTTCGCGACCGCCTCCTCCACCCCGGCCAGGCTCATGCCCAGCTGCGGCAGCGAGCCCTCCGGGACGCAGAACCCGTTCTGCATGTCGACAACGATCATGGCCTTCATCACGCGACCTCCAGTTCCTTTTCCGCGACAGGGGCGAACTTCGGCATGCCGAGCGGGACCGCGCCCTTGGGCGGCCGCCAGGCGTTGGGCTTGCAGGCGTCGTGGCAGGCGCCTTCGGTGGAGCAGCAGAGCGAGCAGATGGTGCCGCCGTGGTGCGGGCAGGTCGCCATGTCGACCACGTCGTAGTCACCGCCGCACACCGAGCACGGCAGCTCGCCGTCGTTCTCCGGCAGCTCCGAGAGTCGCGCGATGTACCAGCGGCCGCGCGTGGCCAGGGCGACGACCGGCGGCAGCACAATCGCCAGCGCCAGCGCGATGAACGGCGACAACGCGGCGGCGGTGGCCCCGAACGCGCCGTAGTAGGCGACCATCGAGACGGCGCCCGCGACGATCATCGACCCGAAGCCGACGGGGTTGACGTGGTAGAGGTGCGCCCGGTGGAACACCAGCTCCGGCGGCGCCAGCTTGAGCCACCTCTTGTTGATCACCAGGTCCGCGACCATCGCGCCGATCCACGCCACGCCGACGTTGGAGTACCAGGCCAGCACCTCGACGATGTGGTTGAAGATGTCGATCTCCATCAGCACCAGCGACAGCCCGACCTGCAGGAACACCCAGGCGGCGCGGCCGGGGTGGCGGTGCAGGAGCCGGGAGAAGAAGTTCGACCAGGACAGCGAACCCGAGTAGGTGTTCATGATGTTGATCTTGATCTGGGACAGCAGCACGAGGAGCCCGGCGAGCACCAGCGCGACCGTGTGGTTGCCGGTCAGCCGCTCGTAGACCGTCGTGAACAGGTCCACCGGGATGCCGACGTGCGCCGCGTCGACCTTCGTCGAGGCGTACCCGACCAGCAGCGTCGAGGCGAAGAAGATGCCCACCGCGAACAGGGCGAACCCGGGGCCGCCCATGATCACCGCGAGCCGCCAGCGGCCGCGGTTGCGCGCGGTCGGGTCGGGCATTAGCCGCAGGTAGTCGCCCTGCTCCCCCACCTGCGTGGCGAGGGACAGCTGCGCGGCGGCGATCGTGAACACGGCGAGCACGGTCAGCCCGGCCATACCCGTGGGCGAGACCGTCGCGGGGTGCACCATGTTGTGCCCGGCGTCCGGTGCCGTCGCCGCCGTGCCCAGCGCCAGCCCGATCAACGCGATCCAGATCGGCCACGTCCACGCCTGGAACTTGGCGCTGAACGACATCCCGTACAGCGTCAGCGGGATCATCACCGCGGACACCACGACGTAGGACAGGTGGATGTCCAGGTGCGTCAGCGCGGTCACCGCCTGCGCCATGATCGCGCCCTCGTACGCCAGGAAGATCAGTGTGTACGTGGCGTACACCAGCGACGTCAGCGTCGAGCCGAGGTAGCCGAAGCCGGAGCCGCGGGTGAGCAGGTCGATGTCGACGTGCTTGCGGGCGATGGCGAACGCGATCACCAGCGTGAGCGGCAACGTCACCGCGGCGGCGACGAGGAAGCCGACGAGCGCGTTCGAGAACCCGAAGGCGTCCACGAACGCGGCGTCCAGCGCGTAGCCCGCCATCGCGGAAATGCCGACGAGGCAGGACAGGAACACCATCCAGGGCGACCACTTCCGGAACGCCGCCGGGGTGTACCGCAGGGAGTAGTCCTCCATTTGCGGGTTGTCAGCGAGGCCCATTTCCGATCCCTTCGCTCAGGTTGAGCGAAAGCTGCCAAGGCCGTATTTCCGCTGCGTATCGCGCCGCGGTGCGCCCGGTTACGCCGATTCCCCGCGTCGGCGGAAGTGCGCTGAACTGCGGTTTCCCACATTCCGGTCACACTTCCGCCGGAAATCCCCGGCAATGGGCCGCCGCCCTGCCGGGCGTGATCACCACGGGCGTAACCTCGGGGTATGCCTGCTCTGCGCTCCCGAACCACCACCCACGGCCGCAACGCCGCGGGCGCCCGTTCCCTGTGGCGGGCCACCGGCATGACCGACAGCGACTTCGGCAAGCCGATCGTGGCGATCGCCAACTCCTACACCCAGTTCGTGCCGGGTCACGTGCACCTCAAGGACCTCGGCGAGATCGTGGCCGAGGCGGTCCGCGAGGCCGGCGGCGTGGCGCGCGAGTTCCACACGATCGCGGTGGACGACGGGATCGCGATGGGGCACAGCGGCATGCTCTACTCGCTGCCCTCGCGCGAGATCATCGCGGACTCGGTGGAGTACATGGTCAACGCGCACCAGGCCGACGCGCTGGTGTGCATCTCCAACTGCGACAAGATCACGCCGGGCATGCTCAACGCCGCGATGCGGCTGAACATCCCGACGGTGTTCGTCTCCGGCGGCCCGATGGAGGCCGGCAAGGCGGTCGTCGTCGGCGGGGTCGCCCAGGCGCCCACCGACCTGATCACCGCGATCTCCGCCTCGGCGAGCCCCGAGGTCGACGAGGACGGGCTGTCCATTGTGGAGCGCTCCGCGTGCCCCACGTGCGGTTCGTGCTCGGGCATGTTCACCGCGAACTCGATGAACTGCCTCACCGAGGCGCTGGGCCTGTCGCTGCCGGGCAACGGTTCCACGCTCGCCACGCACGCCGCGCGCCGCGCGCTGTTCTCCGGCGCCGGCCGCACGGTCGTCGAGCTGGCGAAGCGCTGGTACGAGCAGGACGACGAGAGCGTGCTGCCGCGCTCGATCGCCACGAAGGCGGCGTTCGAGAACGCGATGGCGCTCGACATGGCGATGGGCGGCTCCACCAACACGGTGCTGCACATCCTCGCCGCCGCGCAGGAGGGCGAGGTCGACTTCACGATCTCGGACATCGACGAGATCGGCCGCCGCGTGCCGTGCCTGTCGAAGGTCGCGCCGAACTCCGACTACCACATGGAGGACGTGCACCGCGCCGGTGGCATCCCCGCGATCCTCGGCGAGCTGTACCGCGGCGGGCTGCTGAACACCGAGGTCCACTCGGTGCACTCCCCCTCGCTCAAGGAGTGGCTGGAGAAGTGGGACATCCGCGCCGAGAACCCGTCGCCGGAGGCCGTCGAGCTGTTCCACGCCGCGCCGGGCGGGGTCCGCACCACACAGGCCTTCTCGACGGAGAACCGCTGGTCCTCTTTGGACACCGACGCCGCGAACGGCTGCATCCGCGACATCGAGCACGCGTACACGAAGGACGGCGGGCTGGCGATCCTGCGGGGCAACCTCGCGGAGAACGGCGCCGTGATCAAGGCCGCGGGCATCGACGAGTCGCTGTGGCACTTCGAGGGCCCGGCGCACGTGCTGGAGAGCCAGGAGGAGGCCGTGTCGGCGATCCTCGGCAAGAAGATCCAGCCCGGTGAGGTGCTCGTGATCCGGTACGAGGGTCCCGCGGGCGGGCCGGGGATGCAGGAGATGCTGCACCCGACGGCGTTCCTCAAGGGCTCGGGACTCGGCAAGAAGTGCGCGCTGATCACCGACGGCCGGTTCTCCGGTGGCTCGTCCGGCATCTCGGTCGGCCACATCTCGCCGGAGGCCGCTTCGGGCGGCGTGATCGGCCTGGTCGAGAACGGCGACCGGATCGTCATTGACGTGCACGAGCGCAAGCTGGAGCTGCTCGTCGACGACGAGGTGCTGGCCGAGCGCCGCGCGAAGATGGAGGCGAGCGAGCGGCCGTGGCAGCCGAAGGACCGGCAGCGGCCCATCACGGCCGCGCTGCGCGCCTACGCCCGCATGGCGACGTCGGCCGACACCGGCGCCGTCCGCGACGTCAACCGCTGAGTCGTCCGCCGCTGGCCGGGCCCGCCCCGGTCAGCGGCGGAACGCGAAGGTCACCGCCACGACGGCGGCCGCGGCGAGCACCAGCCCGGCGATCCCGAACGGCACCGGACGACGCCGCCAAGGCGTGTTCGTGTCCACCAAAATCCCGCCGGGGCCGGTGAACAGCAACGCGAACGCGATCCCCGCCAGCACGAGGTGGTACTCGAACCCGCTGCCGTCGCCGAGGAAGAAGCCCTCGCGGTACTGCAGGTAGACGGCGTTCGCCGTGACGGCGAGCAGCGCGGCCGCCGCGGCCGGCGTGAACAGGCCGAGGACCAGCAGCGCGCCGCCGACGATCTCGGTGACGCCGCCGAGCCAGGACAGCAGCGTGGTCTGGCTCGTGTACCCCTGGTCGCCGAGGATGCGGGAGAACTCGCTGATGCCGGGGCCGCCGAACAGGCCGAAAACCTTCTGCAGTCCGTGCGCCCCCAGCGTGCCGCCCAGGACGAGCCGCAGGACCAGCAGTCCGAAGCTCAGCCCGCCGTGCCACTGCGGCGACCGGTCGTCCTCGTCGCCGAGCCGGTCCGCGGGCTGGGACAGCGTCGTGCCCTCGTCGGCGGCCTCGAAGTAACCGGAATCCTGGAACAGGTTCTGGCGGCCGTAGTCATCCCTGGAGGAAGTCACGCCGCGCAGAGTAGAGCACTACCCCCGTTCGAGTGAATACTTTCCGTATTCGATGTTCGTCGGGAACCGGGCGCTTACGGGTGACTCACGGTGCCCCGCCTAGGCTTGAGTTCTATGCGCATTCGGTGGGGACGGGCTCCGTGGCTGGTCGCGGCCTGCGGGGTCGTGCTGGCGGGCTGCGCGAGCTTCGACGACAGGGCCGCGGGCCAGACGTTCGAGCCCGCCCCGCAGCTGACCGCGCCCGCGGGGCCGCAGCCGCAGCTGCCGGAGATCGACGGCAGCTCCGACGCCGACGGCGGCAGCAGGCCGAGCGCGGCGCCGACGCCCATCCCCCCGCCGCAGGGCTGCACCGACTTCGACAAGGCGGTGATCGCGACGTGCCTGGACACGGTGTCCGCGGTCGCGGCGCTGCCGAACACCGGGTCGGCGCCGAGCGCGCTCGCCGGGGAGCGCAAGAGCGGGCGGGTGCTGCAGGTGACGGGCGGGGCCCCGGCCGTCGACCTGATCGACCTGGACGTGCAGCCCACCGGTGACGGCGGGCTGACGGGGCTGGCGCTGTCGCCCACGTACTCCGAGGACCAGCTGGTCTTCGCCTACATCACCACGGCGACGGACAACCGCGTCGTCCGGTTCACGAAGGGCCAGCAGCCGAAGCCGATCCTGACGGGCATCCCGAAGGGCGCGACGGGGAACCGGGGCGCGTTGTCGACGGACGGCAAGGGCGCGCTCCTCGTCGCGACCGGTGACGCGGGCAACCCGTCGGCCGGGGCGGACCCGAACTCGCTCGCGGGCAAGGTCCTGCGCATCGACACGTCCGGCAACGCGGCGGCGGGCAACCCCACGCCGGGCTCGCGGGTGTACGCGAGCGGGCTGCGCTCCCCCGGTGGGCTGTGCAAGTCGGCGGACGGGACCCGCATCTGGGTGACGGACCACGGCGATGCGGCGGACATCCTGTACCGCGTGGGGGCGGGCATCTCGTTGTCGGTGCCGGCGTGGACGTGGCCGGAGAAACCGGGCCTGTCGGGCTGCGCGGACGGGGGCGACTCGCTGATGATCGGCACTTCGCTGGCGGGCAACGTCCAGCAGCTGCCGATCACGCTGGACGGTTCCGTGGGCGGCCAGCCGAAGCCGATCATGGACGGCAAGAACGGGACGGGGTACGGGCGGTACGGCGGGATGGATCCGCTGGACACGCAGTACGCGTTCGTGGGGACGGTCAACAAGGACGGCGGCAGGCCGGTGTCGAGTGACGACCGGGTCGTGATCATGCAGCTGCAGCCCAGTCCCGGCGGGGGCAGCGGCAAGGACTGAGAATTGTCGGTGGCGGGTGCGAGGATGCTCGCATGCTGGATTCCGCCGAGAAGGATGTACTTCACCGCTACCTGCAGAGCGCCAGGGATGTGGTGCTGTGGAAGCTCGATGGGCTGTCGGAGTACGACGTCCGCCGCCCGATGACGCCGACGGGCACCAACCTGCTGGGCCTGGTGAAGCACCTGGCGGGGGTCGAGTCGGGGTACTTCGGGTTCGTTTTCGGTCGTCCGTTCCCGGAGCCGCTGCCGTGGGCGAGTGAGGAGGCCGAGCCGAACGCCGACATGTGGGCGACGGCGGAGGAGTCGCGGGAGGAGATCATCGGCCTGTACCAGCGGGTCTGGAAACACGCCGACGCGACGATCGCGGAGCTGCCGCTGGACGCGAAGGGCCTCGTCCCGTGGTGGCCGGAAGACCGCCGGGAGCCGACGCTGCACCGGATCCTCGTCCACGTCGCGACGGAGGCCCACAGGCACGCCGGCCACGCCGACATCGTCCGCGAGCTGATCGACGGCGCAGCAGGCCTCCGTCAGGAAGTGGACAACCTCGCCCCAGGGGATGCCACGTGGTGGGCGGAGTACCGGGAGCGCCTGGAGCGCACGGCCAGGGAAGCGGGAGGGCGGTAGGCCGGGGCGTGGCTCGGCGGGAGGCGCGGCTGCGAGCGGCGGGGCTGCGGGCGGGCGAGCGGCGAGAGGCCGGGTCGCGAGCGGGCGAGCGGCGGGGTCGCGAGCGGGCGAGGCTGCGGGCGGACGAGCTGGGAGAAGCCAGGAGACAGTGGCCAGCCGAGCGGCGGAGCCACCTCGCGCCGGGCAGGTGATAGGCCCGACGACGGACGAGCTGACGCCGAACCTGCTAGCGGCGGCCAGCCAACCGTGCCTTGCGAAACCAGAAGCCAGACGACACAAACGCCACCCGGCAATGCGAAGCGAGCAGGGGCTCAACGCCCACACCCACCCCCGCCCCGATCCCCAGCCGCACTTACGGCCGATCCGGCGAGTCAAGGGTGGCGAAGCCATCGCGAAGCGACGCCGGAGAAGCTTCTATGTCAAGTGGTGGTGGTCGGTGTGGAGTGCGTGGTAGAGGACGTCGG
>NZ_BAABIB010000109.1:0-21933 GCF_039542405.1 Amycolatopsis dongchuanensis | reverse complement strand
GATCAACAAGCACAACTTTCATCCAAGAAAACTGAGCCAGATTCTTGACGCGGGACAGGGCGGCTTGGTTCCCGTTCCAGTTTTCGCCTGAGTTGGGCCAGGTAGACCCTCAGGTAGTGGGTCTCGTTCTCGTACGTCGGGCCCCAGACTTCCCTCAGCAGCTGCTTCTGCGACACCAGCCTGCCCCGGTTGCGCACCAGCAGCTCCAGCACGCCCCACTCGGTCTTGGTCAGGTGCACCTCCTGACCATCGCGTTCCGCCTTCTTCGCCACCAAATCGACCGTGAACGCCTCGGTTTTCACCACGGCCTCCACTTCGTCCGATGTGGACACCGCTGATCGCCGGACGGCCGCTCTCAACCGCGCCAGGAGTTCGTCCATCCCGAACGGCTTGGTCACGTAATCGTCCGCGCCCGCGTCCAGTGCCTGCACCTTGTCCGGTGAATCGCTGCGGGCCGAGAGGACGATGATCGGCACCGTCGTCCAGCCACGCAGGCCCGCGATCACCTCGTTGCCGTCCATGTCCGGCAACCCGAGGTCCAGTATCACCACATCAGGCTTGGTATCCGCGACCGCCCGCAGCGCCGCCGCGCCGTCGTGCGCCGTGATCACCTGGTAGCCCCTCGCCGCGAGGTTGATCCGCAACGCCCGCACGATCTGCGGCTCGTCGTCGACCACCAGTACCTTCGCCGCCGTCATCGCTGCCCCTCCCGCGCGGCCGGCAGCGAGACGACCACCGTCAGCCCGCCACCCGGCGTGTCCTCCGCCCTGATCGTGCCACCCATCGCCTCGGTGAACCCCTTCGCCACCGACAGGCCCAGCCCGATCCCCGGCGTGTTGTCCCTGTCCCCCAACCGCTGGAACGGCGCGAACGCCGAATCGCTCGCGCCCTTCTTCAGCCCTCGCCCGTGGTCGATGACCCGCAGCTCCACGTACTCGGCGTGCGTGCTCGCCCGCACCTGCACCGGCTCCGGACCGCGCCCGTGCCGCAGCGCGTTGTCGATCACGTTCGCCACCACCCGTTCCAGCAACCCCGGGTCCGCCAGCACCGCGGGCAGGCGCGCGTCGACCGACACCACCACCGACTCCGAATTGTCCACAGTAGACAGAGCATGGGCCACCACGTCGTCGTACCCGACCGGGCGCAGCTGCGGCCGCACGGCGCCCGTCGCGAGGCGGGACGAGTCCAGCAGGTTGTCCACCAGGCCCGCGAGCCGGTCCGTCGACTCCTCCGCCGTGGCCAGCAGCTCCTCCGTGTCCTCCGGCGAAAGCTCGATGTCCTGCGCCCGCAGGCTCCCGATCGACGCCTTGATCGAGGTCAGCGGCGTGCGCAGGTCGTGCCCCAGCGCCGACAGCAACGCCGTCCGCAGCTCCGTCGCCTCCGCCTTGCGCTCCGCCCGCGCCGTCGCCGCCGCCAGGCGCTGCTGCCGCAACGCGAGCAACGCCTGCCCGGCCGCCGCCTCCAGCACCCGGCGGTCCGCTGCGGGCAAGGCCCTGCCGCGCAACGTCAGGTGCACATCCGCCGTCACCGGAACGTCCACATCGGCCTCGTCGGGCTCGCCACACGGGTTCGGGCCGCACTCCTCCACGCGGTGCCACACGCCGTCCCGCTTCTCGACCAGGCTGACGGCCTCCAGCCCGAAGTTCTCCCGCACCTTCTCCAGCAACCGCGGCAACGGCGCCGTGTTGGTCAGCACCGTCTTCGCGTACGACGCCAGCAGCGAGGCCTCCGTCCGCGCCTGCGCCGCCAGTTTCCCCTGCCGCGCGGCGGTGTCCACGACGAGCGCCACCAGCACACCGACGACGACCATCGCCACGAGCGTGATCACATTGCTCTGCGCGTGCACGGTCAGCGTGTAGAAGGGCTCGGTGAAGAAGAAGTTCAGCAGCCCGGCCGACAGGAACGCCGCGAGCAGCGCCGGCCCGAGCCCGCCGACCAGCGCCACCAGGACGGTGGCGAGGAAGTAGTCCACGACGTCGGTGGAGAAGTCGAGTTCCCTGCGCAGCAGCGCGCCGATGGCCGTGGCCACCGCGGGCAGCAGCAGCGCGAGCACCCAGCCCGACACCCGCCGCGAAGCCGCGATCGGGCTGCGGTTGACCAGGTTCCGCAACCGCCCGCCCGCCTCCTCGTGCGTCACCATGTGCACGTCGATGGCACCCGACCGCTGCACCACCGTCGCGCCGATGCCCTGGTCGAACAGCCTCGCCAGCCGCGATCGCCGGGACGTGCCGAGCACGAGCTGCGTCGCGTTCACCCCGCGGGCGAAGTCCAGCAGCGCGGTCGGCACGTCGTCGCCGACCACGGTGTGGAACGTGGCGCCGAGGTCCTCGGCGAGCTTGCGGAAGCGCCCCATCTCGGCCGGCCCGACGCCGGTCAGCCCGTCGCCCCGCAGGACGTGCACCACCAGCAGCTCCGCCCCCGCCCGCGCCGCGATCCGGCTGCCGCGCTGGATCAGCGTCTCGCTCTCCGGCCCGCCGGTCACCGACACCACGACGCGCTCCCGCGTCTCCCACGTCTCCGTGATGCGCTGCTGGGCGCGGTACCGCTGGAGCGCCCCGTCCACCTGGTCGGCGACCCACAGCAGCGCCAGCTCCCGCAACGCGGTGAGGTTGCCGGGCCGGAAGTAGTTGCTCAGCGCCGCGTCGATGCGCTCCGCCGGGTACACGTTGCCGTGGGCGAGGCGCCGCCGCAGCGCCTCCGGCGTGATGTCGACCAGCTCGACCTGCTCGGCCTTGCGCACCACCTCGTCCGGCACCGTCTCCTGCTGCGGCACGCCCGTGATCTTCTCCACCACGTCGTTGAGGCTCTGCAGGTGCTGCACGTTCACCGTGGACAGCACGTCGATGCCCGCCTCCAGCAGCTCCTCCACGTCCTGCCAGCGCTTCTCGTGCCGGGAACCCGGGATGTTCGTGTGCGCGAGTTCGTCCACAATGGCCACTTCCGGAGCGCGGGCGAGGACGGCCTCGACGTCCATCTCGGTGAACTCGCCGCCCCGGTAGACGCCGTGGCGGCGCGGCACGACCTCCATGCCGTCGAGCAGCTGGGCGGTCTTCTTCCGGCCGTGCGTCTCGACGAGCCCGACCACGACGTCGGTGCCGCGTTCCTTGCGGCGCCAAGCCTCGCCGAGCATGGCGAAGGTCTTGCCGACGCCAGGAGCCGCGCCGAGGTAGATGCGCAGTTCACCCCGGCGCGGCCGCTCCTGTTGTTCGTCCACGTCCTCAGTGTGCCTCCGCGGCGGCCACGGCGAGGTTGAGTTCCAGGACGTTCACCCCGGGCACGCCGATGCCGTAGCCGGTCGTGTGCTGCCGCACGAGCTCCAGCACCTGCGCCTCGGGCAGCCCCGTCACGCGGGCGACGCGCGGGACCTGCAGCTCGGCGTAGGCCACGCTGATCGTCGGATCGACGCCCGACCCCGAAGCCGTCACGGCGTCCGCGGGCACCGCGTCCGGCGACACGCCCTCCCGCTGGGCGATGGCGGCCTTGCGCTCCTGGACCTGCTGGACCAGCTTGTCGCTGAAGCCGCCCAGGTTCGAGCCGCCCGACGTCGACGGGTCGCCCGTCGCCGACGGCCGCGTGTGGAAGTACGGGTCCCGCGCGGGGTCGGCGGGCACCGGGTCGATCCCGATGAGCGAGGACCCCACCGCCTTCCCGTCGACGGTCACGACCGAGCCCTCCGCGCGTGCCTCCAGGCCCGGGATCCGGGACACCGCCCACACGCCCAGGGGGTAGACCACCCCCAGCAGCACCGTGAACACCAGCAGCACGCGCAGTCCCGCGCCCATCTGCTTGAACCAGACCTTCATGAGCACTACCCGATTCCCGGTATGAAGCGGACCACGAGGTCCACGAGCCAGATGCCGAGGAACGGCGTCACGATGCCGCCGACCCCGTACACGAGGAGGTTGCGCCGCAGCAGCGAGGACGCGCTCGACGGCTTGTACCGCACGCCACGCAGCGCGAGCGGGATGAGCACCACGATGATCAGCGCGTTGAAGATCACCGCGGACAGGATCGCCGACTCCGGCGAGTGCAGGTGCAGGATGTTCAGCCCCGCGAGCTGCGGGAAGATCGCCACGAACATCGCCGGGAGGATCGCGAAGTACTTCGCGAGGTCGTTGGCGATGGAGAACGTGGTGAGCGCCCCGCGCGTGATGAGCAGCTGCTTGCCGATCTCGACGATCTCGATGAGCTTCGTCGGGTCGGAGTCGAGGTCGACCATGTTGCCGGCCTCCTTGGCCGCCATGGTGCCGGTGTTCATCGCGACGCCGACGTCGGACGCGGCCAGCGCGGGCGCGTCGTTCGTGCCGTCGCCGGTCATCGCGACGAGCCGCCCGCCCTCCTGCTCCTTGTGGATCAGGGCCATCTTGTCCTCGGGCTTGGCCTCGGCGAGGTAGTCGTCCACCCCGGCGTCCTCGGCGATGGCGCGTGCGGTGAGCGGGTTGTCGCCGGTGATCATCACCGTCTTGATGCCCATCGCCCGCAGCTCGCCGAACCGCTCGCGCATGCCGGGCTTCACGACGTCCGACAGCCGGATGACGCCGTGCACGAACGCCTTCCCGCCCGAGACCTCGGCCACGACGAGCGGTGTGCCGCCCTGCTGACCGATCTCGTCGGCCACGCGGTCGGCCTCGTCGGGGAAGTCGCCGCCCTGATCCCGCACCCACGCCCGCACGGCGCCCGCGGCACCCTTGCGGATCCGGCGTCCCGGCAGGTCGATGCCGCTCATCCGGGTCTGCGCGGTGAACGGGACGAACTCGCCGCCCGGCTCACCGGTGGCGGGCCCGGTCAGCTCGACGATGCTGCGGCCTTCCGGCGTGCCGTCGGCGAGGCTGGCGAGCCGCGCGGCCTCGACCAGCGCGTCACGGCTCGCGCCGCCGACGGGGATCAGCTCGGTCGCCCTGCGGTTGCCGAAGGTGATCGTGCCCGTCTTGTCGAGCAGCAGCGTGGACACGTCACCGGCGGCCTCGACCGCGCGGCCGGACGTGGCGAGCACGTTGCGCTGGACCAGCCGGTCCATCCCGGCGATGCCGATCGCCGACAGCAGCGCCCCGATCGTGGTCGGGATCAGGCACACCAGCAACGCCGTCAGCACGATCACCGACTGCCGGCTGCCCGAGTACCCGGCCATCGGCTGCAGCGCCACCACGGCGAGCAGGAAGATGATCGTGAGCGTCGAAAGCAGGATCGTCAACGCGATCTCGTTCGGCGTCTTCTGCCGGGAAGCGCCCTCCACCAGCGCGATCATCCGGTCCACGAACGTCTCGCCGGGCTTCGTCGTGATCTTGACGACGATCCGGTCGGACAACACGGTGGTACCGCCGGTGACGGCCGAGCGGTCGCCGCCGGACTCGCGGATCACCGGCGCGGACTCGCCGGTGATGGCCGACTCGTCGACGGTCGCGATCCCTTCGACCACGTCGCCGTCGCCCGGGATCGTCTCCCCCGCCTCGACGACGACCAGGTCACCGATCCTCAGCTCGACCCCGGGCACGCGCTCCTCGGCGCCGGAGGAGGTCAGCCGCCGCGCGACGGTCTCCTTCTTGGTGCGCCGCAACGTTTCCGCCTGCGCCTTGCCCCGCCCTTCCGCGACGGCCTCGGCGAGGTTGGCGAACACCACGGTGAACCACAGCCACAGCGCCACGAGGACGGTGAACACGCTCGGGTCCGCGATCGCGAACACGGTGCTCAGCGCGGAACCGACCCACACCACGAACATCACGGGGTTGTGCACCTGGTGACGCGGGTTGAGCTTGCGCACCGCTTCGGGCAGCGACACCAGCAGCTGCCGCGGACTGAACACACCCCCGGCGACGCGACCGCCCGTTTCCTGCACGGGCGCGGGTTTTTCTTCTGTGATGGTCACGCCATTGCCTCCGCGATGGGACCCAGAGCGAGCGCCGGGATGAACGTCAGCGCCGCGACGAGCAGGATGGTGCCGGCGAGCACCGAACCGAACAGCGGCCCGGTCGTCGGCAGGGTGCCGCTGGTTTCGGGCACCTTGCGTTGCGCGGCGAGGGAACCGGCGAGGCACAACGTCGCGACGATCGGCACGAACCGGCCGATCAGCATCGCCACCGACAACGAGGACTGGAACCAGCCGTTCGTCACGGTGATCCCGCCGAACGCGCTGCCGTTGTTGTTGGCCGTCGAGGTGTAGGCGTAGAGCACCTCGGACAGCCCGTGCGGGCCGCTGTTGCCCATCGCCGCCGTCGTGCCGGGCAGCAGCAACGCGGTGCCCGCGCCGAGCAGCAGCACCGTCGGCATGGCCAGCATCGAGATCGCGGCCGCGGTCACCTCCCGCCTGCCGAGCTTCTTGCCCAGGTACTCGGGCGTGCGCCCGACCATCAGCCCCGCGAGGAACATCGCGATGATCGCCAGCACGAGGATCCCGTACAGCCCGGTGCCGACACCGCCTGGCGAGACCTCGCTGAACATCATGTGCAGCAACGGCATTCCGCCGCCGAGCCCGCTGAAGCTGTCGTGCATCGAGTTCACCGCACCCGTCGAGGTGCCGGTGGTGCTCGTGGCGAACAGCGACGAGGCGCCGATCCCGAACCGCTGTTCCTTGCCCTCCAGGTTGGCCCCGGCCAGCAACGCCGTCGGGCCGTTCGGATGCGTCTCCGCCCACCAGGTCACGACGAGCACGAACGTCCACAGCAGACTCATCACCGACAGCAGCACGGAGCCCTGCCTGCGGTTGCCGACGAGCGTGCCGAACGTGCGCGTCAGCGAAACGGGGATCACGAGCAGCAGGAAGATCTCGATGAGATCGGTCCACGCGTTGGGGTTCTCGAAGGGGTGCGCGGAGTTGGCGTTGAAGATGCCGCCACCGTTGGTGCCGAGTTCCTTGATCGCCTCCTGGCTCGCCGCCGGGGCGAGCGCGATCGTGCTCTGCGAGCCGCCCGGGTTCGTCACCGCGACGCCCGAGTGCAGGCTCTGCACCACGCCGAGCGCGACCAGCACGATCGCGAACACGAACGAGATCGGCAGCAGGATCCGCACGGTGCCGCGGGTGAGGTCCACCCAGAAGTTGCCGAGCCGGTCGGTGCGCGAGCGCACGAACCCGCGGATCAGCGCGACCGCCACGGCCAGCCCGACGGCGGCCGACAGGAAGTTCTGCACGGTCAGCCCGGCCATCTGGACGACGTGGCCCATGGTCGTTTCCGGCACGTAGGACTGCCAGTTCGTGTTGGTGACGAAGCTGACCGCCGTGTTGAACGCGACGCCGGGGCTCACCGCTCCCCTGCCGAAGTTCAGCGGCAGGAAGGCCTGCAGGCGCTGCAGCAGGTAGAGGAACACCACGGACACGAACGAGAACGCGAGCACGCCCATCACGTAGGTGGGCCAGCGCTGCTCGGCGCCGGGGTCGACGCGGAAGAGGCGGTACAGCCCGCGTTCGACGCGCAGGTGCTTGTCCGTGGACAGGACCCGCGCCATGTAGTCGCCCAGCGGTCTGTAGACCACCGCCAGTGCGACCACCAGGATGCCGACCTGGACCAGGCCGGCGGACAGATCGTTCATCAGAACTTCTCCGGCCTGATCAACGCGAGGAACAGGTACACGATCAACCCCAGTGCCAGCACGCCACCGACGACGTTGGCCACCACGGACGTTCCGGTCACAGCTTCTCCAAACCGCGCAGCGTGAGCGCGAGCACCGCGAACACGGCGATCAACAGCACGGCGTACAGCAGGTCCGCCACTTCGCACCTTCCTGTGTGGGTCACCGGGTCCGGTGACCGCCCGGCGACCACTGTGCGGCCCGGCGCGTGCGGACTTGACCTGCGCTGACGGCCTCTTGACGCGCCTGGGCGCGGCATTTACGCGTTCTTGACTGCACGTGAGACTCCGCACACCACGCGTAATCCAGTCAGGCACTCCGGACATATCGCGCAGACACCAGAAGCACTCGCGTGTTACCACTGTGTTACATAGTTGTACTAGCTAAGCAAACCGGGAGGCAGACCATGTGCGGTATCACCGGCTGGGTGTCGTTCGACGCCGACCTCACCCAGCGGCGTGAAACCCTCGACGCGATGACGGAGACCATGTCGTGCCGGGGTCCCGACGACGAGGGCACGTGGATCGCGCCGCACGCCGCGCTGGGACACCGCCGGCTCGCCATCATCGACCTGCCGGGCGGCCGCCAGCCCATGTCGGTGCGCACGCCGAACGGCGAGGTCGCCATGGTCTACAGCGGCGAGACCTACAACTTCACCGAGCTGCGCGCCGAGCTCGCGGGCCTGGGGCACGAGTTCGAGACGGACAGCGACACCGAGGTCGTGCTGCACGGCTACCTGCAGTGGGGCGAGGCCGTCGCCGACCACCTCAACGGCATGTACGCGTTCGCGATCTGGGACGCCCGCGACGAGAAGCTCGTCATGATCCGCGACCGCATGGGGATCAAGCCGTTCTACTACTACCCCACCCGTGACGGGGTGCTGTTCGGTTCCGAGCCGAAGGCGATCCTCGCCAACCCGCTGGCCCGCCGTGTGGTGGACGCCGACGGGCTGCGTGAGCTGTTCGCGTTCGTCAAGACGCCGGGCTGGTCGCTGTGGCAGGGCATGCACGAGGTCGAGCCGGGCACGATCGTGCGCGTCGACCGGGACGGCGTGCACACCCACACGTACTGGCGGCTCGACGCCGTCGAGCACACCGACGACCAGGAGACCACCGTCGCGCGCGTGCGCGAGCTGATGACCGACATCGTGCACCGGCAGCTCGTCGCCGACGTGCCGCGCTGCGTGCTGCTGTCGGGCGGGCTCGACTCCAGCGCCGTCACGGGGCTGGCCGCCGCGCACCTGAAGGAGCAGGGCGAGCAGCTGCGCACGTTCTCCGTGGACTTCTTCGGGCAGGAGGAGAACTTCAAGCCCGACGAGATGCGGGACACGCCGGACTCGCCGTTCATCCGGGACGTCGCGCAGCTGGTCGGCTCGGCGCACCAGGACGTCATGCTCGACCCGAAGGCCCTGACGGACCCGGACGTGCGGCGCGCGGTCATCAGGGCGCGGGACATCCCCGCGGGCCTCGGCGACATGGACACGTCGCTGTACCTGCTGTTCAAGGCGATCCGGGCCGAGTCCACGGTGGCGCTGTCGGGTGAGTCCGCGGACGAGGTGTTCGGCGGTTACCGGTGGTTCCACGACGAGAACGCGCGCACCGCGGACACGTTCCCGTGGCTGGCGTTCCAGACGGGCCTGCACGAGCGCACGAACGTGCTGCGCGCCGACGTCAGCGCGAAACTGGCCATCGACGACTACGTCGCCGACCAGTACCGCAGTGCGGTCGCGAAGGTGGACCACCTGGACGGGGCGAGCGAGTTCGAGCAGCGCATGCGCACGATCTGCCACCTACACCTGACGCGCTTCGTGCGGATGCTGCTGGACCGCAAGGACCGCGCGTCGATGGCCGTGGGCCTGGAGGTGCGCGTGCCGTTCTGCGACCACCGGCTCGTCGAGTACGTCTACAACACCCCGTGGTCGCTGAAGTCGTTCGACGGCAGGGAAAAGAGCCTGCTGCGCCACGCGACGAAGCACGTGCTGCCGCAGTCCGTCGTGGACAGGGTGAAGAGCCCGTATCCGTCCACTCAGGACCCGGGGTACGCGGAAGCGTTGCAGCAGCAGGCGAAGGAGGTGCTCGCACAGCACGACAGCCCGGTGTTCGAGCTGATCGACCGGAACTGGCTGACCGAGGCCGTCGGCACGGACCCGCGTGAGATCAGCACGGTCGTCCGGCACGGCCTGGACCGCACGCTCGACCTGCACCACTGGTTCGACCTGTACCGGCCGGAGCTGCAGCTGGGTTAGGTGGTGCGGGCCACACCCTGAAAATCAGCTGTGAAATCCCGGCATAAGGCACAACGGGGGCGGGGCGTGCGTTGATGGGGGTAGAGAGGTGAGAGAGATGACCCAAGCTTTCACGCAGACCGCTTTCAGCAACGCCCCCGCCACCCCGCAGCTGCCGACGCTGCCGACCGGCTGGCCCATCGGGTCGTACGCCTCGTACGAGGAAGCCCAGCGGGCCGTCGACCACCTTGCCGACAACGACTTCCCGGTAGCGGACGTCACGATCGTCGGCGTCGAGCCGATGCTCGTCGAACGCGTTGCCGGCAAGCTCAGCTGGGGCAGGGTGCTCGGCAGCGCCGCGATGTCCGGCGCCTGGTTCGGCCTGTTCGTCGGCCTGCTGCTGAGCATGTTCAGCACCGGGGCCGGCCTCCTGCCGATCCTGATCGGGCTCGTCGCCGGCGTCGCGTTCAGCATGGTGTTCGCGGCCGTGAGCTACGGAGCCACCCGTGGCCGTCGCGACTTCGTTTCGCACAGCCAGCTGGTGGCCCGCAGGTACGACGTGCTCAGCCAGCCGCGTACCGCCGAGCGCGGCCGTGAGCTGCTGGCCAACCTCGCCGCCCGCAGCGCGCTCAACAGCTGATCCTCCCGTCCCAGGGCCCCGCGTCGACCGGCGCGGGGCCCTCGTCGTGTCCGCCAGGATTGGCTCGCGGACAGGATGGGTACTGGGAACACATGAGCGAAAACCCGGAGAAGGATCCCGAAGACTGGACCACGGGCGAGGAGCCGATGACGGGCCCGCAGCGCTCGTACCTGCACACCCTCGCCCAGGAGGCACAGGTGGAGGTACCGGAGAACCTTTCGAAGGCAGACGCGTCGAAGCTGATCGACGAGTTGCAGCAGAAGACGGGGCGAGGGGCGTGAGGGCGTAGGCCCCCGAACCCCCGAGAGTTGGGTGATCATCCCGTCGCCTGACACCGGGCGATAGGCACCAACCGCAGGCGACGGGATGATCACTCAACTCGACCACCTGCCCGAGGTGAGATCCCTTTGGGGTCCATCATCCTGGAGCCTGCCCGCCGGCCAATACCGCTAAGTTAGTACGTTTTACCTGGTCAGGGCGTTACCGGAGGCTCTGTTCAGTCGTTCCCGCCGGTTAGGCGGTTCTCCACTTGAGACAGTCGCCGTTGCGGTTGAGGGGAATCTTCAATTGAGGCAACTGTTCTGTCGGGGTGTGACCGCTCTGTGGGCGACGCCTCCAAACGCCTCTGAGCTGCGGAAACTCGCCTAAACTTAGCGGTATTGCCCGCCGGCGAGGCATTCTTTTTTCTTTTCTCTTTGCTCGCCTGAGTGCCCGGGTACCGGGGTTCACCAGGCGCGGAGCGCCCTGCTCGAGCGGCCCCCCGCCCCGATCCTTGAGTGTTCACAGCTGGGGATCGGCGCGGGGGTGGGTGTGGGCGGTGGGGCCGCTTCCGTTGCGTTGCCGGGTGTCCGCTGTGTGTGGTTGTGGCTACTTCCGGTTTGTCCGTGGCCGTGGTTGGCATTTCGGGCAGTAGTACGAGGACCTGTTCATGAAGGGTTCTCGGCGGATGGGGGTTCCGCAGCGGGTGCAGGGGCGGTCTGCCTGGCCGTAGACGTTGAGGGAGCGGTCGAAGTAGCCCGACTGGCCGTTCACGTTGACGTACAGGGCGTCGAAGGACGTGCCGCCCGCCTGTAGCGCTTCACCCATGACTTCGGTTGCCGCTTCCAGGAGGGCTGTCCCCTGTGCGTTGGTGAGCTTCTCCGTGGGGCGGGACCAGTGGAGCTTCGCCCGCCACAGCGCCTCATCGGCGTAGATGTTGCCCACTCCGGAGACCAGGGTCTGGTCGAGCAGCGCCCGCTTGACCTCCGTGCGGCGGGAACGCAAGGCGCGCACGGCCTGCTTCGGGTCGAACGCGGGGTCCATCGGGTCACGTGCGATGTGGGCGATGGGGGTCGGCAGCAGTTCGCCGTCCGTGGCCACGAGATCGGCCAGCGCGAGACCGCCGAAGGTGCGCTGGTCGACGAACCGCAGCTCCGGCCCGTCGTCGTCGAACTGGACTCGGACGCGCAGGTGCTTCTCGTCGGGCGCGCCCTCCGGCTGGACGAGCATCTGCCCGCTCATGCCCAGGTGCGCGAGGATGGCCTCCTTGTCGGACAGCTCCAGCCACAGGTACTTGCCGCGCCGCCGCGCCGCCTCGATCCGGGCCCCCGCGAGCCTGCCGGTGAAGTCCTCCGGGCCCAGCGCGTGCCGCCGGATCGCCCGGGGGTGCAGCACCTCGACCCGCGCTATGACGCGCCCCGCCACGTGCGCCTGCAACCCGGCGCGCACGACCTCGACCTCGGGAAGTTCCGGCACCCCTCCAGGTTACTGTCCCCACCGAAGGCGGAACCGCGCTGACGCCACTGCAATCGCCCGTGTCGTGCACAAGGTCTTCATCCCGGACCTGGTGGTGGCCCCGAAGACGCACCGGTCGACGCGAACCGGACACCCGGCGCTTCCGCTAGTCCGCGGACGCTTCCTGTTGCGGCTTCAGCTCGTCGTTCAGCGCGCGCCACGCCGCTTCGGCGGCCTTCTGCTCCGCTTCCTTCTTCGTGGTGCCGTCCCCGTGCCCGAGATCCCGCCCCGCGACCAGCACCGTGGCGCTGAACTCCTTGCGGTGGTCCGGACCGGTGTCCTCGACCTTGTACTCCGGCACCCCGAGCCCCGCCGACGCGGTCAGCTCCTGCAGGCTCGTCTTCCAGTCGAGCCCGGCGCCCCGCAACGGGGCCTCCGCCAGCAGCGGGTCGAACAACCGGTGCACGAGCTGGCGCCCGGCCTCGATCCCGTGCGCCAGGTACACCGCACCGATGATCGCTTCGAGACCGTCGGCGAGGATGCTCGCCTTGTCCCGGCCACCGGTCAGCTCCTCGCCCTTGCCGAGCAGCAGGTGCGCACCCAGCCCGCCCTCGCCGAGGCCGCGCGCGACCCCCGCCAGCGCGTGCATGTTGACCACGCTGGCCCGCAGCTTCGCCAGCTGCCCCTCGGGCAGGTCCGGGTGCTCGCGGTACAGGTGGTCGGTGACGACGAGCCCCAGCACGGCGTCACCGAGGAACTCCAGCCGCTCGTTCGGCGGCAGCCCACCGTTCTCGTAGGCGTACGACCGGTGGGTCAGCGCAAGACGAAGCAGCTCGGCGTCCAACTTGACGCCGAGCGCTTCGAGTAGTGGTGTTGGGTCGGCAGCCGGCCCTCCCGGCTTCGACTTACCCCCCATCTCGCGTCAGCCTCAGGCGGGCTCGACGACCTGCCGACCGTCGTACTGGCCGCAGGTCGGGCAGGCCACGTGCTGCGGCTTCGGCTGCCGGCAGGCGCGGTTCTGGCAGGGCACCAGCTGGACCGGGGCCGCTTTCCACGACGACCGGCGGGTGCGCGTGTTGGCTCGCGACATCTTCCGCTTCGGGACGGCCACGACTACATCTCCTCGTTCAAGGTCTGCTCGCTCGCGCGAGCCTGCTTCCAATGCCCACGAGCTGCTGCCCGTCAAGCTTCCTGGTCTGGGCCACCCGCCGGAGAGTCTCCGAGACGCTCGACCAGCGCGGCCCACCGAGGGTCTATGGTCTCATGCCCGTGTCCGGGCTCGAGATCGGCCCACTTGCTCCCGCATTCCGGGCACAGCCCGGGGCAGTCCTCGCGACACAGCGGCACCTGCGGCAGGGCCAGCACGAGCGCGTCCCGCACCACCGGCTCCATGTCGATCCGGTCGTCGACCAGGCGCCCGACCTCGTCCTCCTCGGTGGTGGCGTCGGTGGTCGAGTCGGGGTAGGCGAACAGCTCCGTCAGCTCGATCTCGACGTCGTCCTCGACCGGGTCGAGGCAGCGCGAGCACTCGCCGGTGGTGTGCGCCGAGGCGGTGCCGGTGACCAGCACACCCTCCACGACGGACTCCAGCAGCAGGTCCAGCTCGACCTCGGAACCCTCGGGCACGACGATCACGTCGGGCACGCCCAGCGCCGTGCTCACGGGCACCTTCCGCTGGACGGTACGGCTCAGCCCGGCACGGCGCCCCAGCTCCCGGGTGTCGATGACCCAGGGGTTGCGCGTGTCGAGGGAAATCTTGTCGTCAGACATTTCGGTGCACTCGGATCGTGGTGAGATGGGCAACCCCACCAGCGTACCGGGCCTCAGGGCTGGAAGTCGTAGAGCGGGGTGCGGGAGCTGACGCTCGGCGGGGTGCGCAGGTGGTTGCGGCCCGAATCCACGGTGCGCAGCGTCGTCGACAGCAGCTCGGAGAACTCGGCGAGCTTGCCGTCCACGTAGGCGTCGCAGTCCGCGCGCTGGCGGTCGGCCTCGGCGTGCGCCTCGTCCACGATGCGGGCCGACTCGGCGTGCGCGGCCTGCACGACCTCGGTCTGCGAGACGAGCCTGGCCTGCTCGTGCCTGCCGTCCTCGACCGCACGCTCGTAGGCGGCGCGCCCGGCCTCGATCATCCGCTCCGACTCGGCGCGCGAACGCTCCACGAGGTTCTGGTACTCGGCCTGCCCGGCGGCGACCATGCGCTCGGCCTCGGCGTGCGCGTCGGCCATGATCTGCTCGGCGCGGGCCCTCGCGTCCTCCAGCATCCGCTCGGCCTCTTCGGTGGCCTCGGTGAGCGTGGTCTCGGCTTCGGCGCGGGCGCCGTTGACCATGGCGTCGGACTCGGCGCGCGCCTTGTCGATCAGCTCGTCGCGCTTGTCGAGCACGTCCTGCGCGTCGTCGACCTCGCGCGGCAGCGCGTCCCGGACGTCGTCGAGGAGTTCCAGCACGTCCCCGCGCGGCACCACGCAGCTGGACGTCATCGGCACCCCACGTGCCTCTTCCACGATCGTGACGAGTTCGTCGAGAGCCTCGAACACCCGGTACACGGCAACTCCTTGACTGGCCCTTCCCCGCTGGCTCGTTCCAGTTTGCCGGGTCAGCGGGGAAAGCGCCGGGAGGTGAGCTTCCGGGCGTGTCAAATGTTGATCAGCTTGAAGCTCGCGTAGTGGTCGCCGGTGTAGAAGTACTCGCCACCGGCGCCGGTGATGATCCGGCGGGCGCCGCGGTCGTCGCTGCCGGGGGTTTCCACTGTGTACTCGTGGTAGTAGCCGCTGGAGCAGGCGGGCAGCAGGCCTTCGCGGTTCTGGAAGACCGAACCGTCCTGACGGTACGGGTACGGCCCGCCCCGCTGGATCAGCTCGTAGGTGTCCGTCGCCTCGGGCGGCAGCGAGCCGAGCGAGACGACGCTGAAGCCGGACGTGTCGCCGCACGACGCCTGGGCGATCGAGACCGGGGCCGCGGACGCCGCGGGGGCGGCCGCCCCGAGCCCGGCGAACAGCGTGATCAGCAGGGCGAGCAGGCCGGTAACAAACCGGCGCGGTTTGTCGGTCACTTTCGGACCGTAACCCGGTCCGGTGAGCGCCGGGGAAATCCCCGACGAACGTCGTCAGCCGTCCGAGTTACGTTCCGCCAGCTTCGCCGTGAGCCGCTCGAACACCACGTCCGGGACCAGGTTCTTCACGTCCCCGCCGTAGGTCGCGACCTCCTTGACCAGCGAGCTGGACACGAAACCGTACTGCGGGTTGTTCGACATGAGCAGCGTCTCCACACCCGACAGCTCGCGGTTCATCTGCGCCATCTGCAGCTCGTAGTCGAAGTCGCTGACCGAGCGCAGGCCCTTCGCGATCGCCTTGACGTCGTGCTGACGGCAGTAGTCCACGAGCAGCCCGTGCCACGAATCCACGCGGACGTTGGGCAGCCCGGCCGTGATCTCGGACAACATCGACAGCCGTTCGTCGATCGTGAACAGCCCGCGCTTGTTCTTGTTGATCATCACGGCGACCACGACCTCGTCGAACAGCTTGCTCGCCCGCTCGATGACGTCGAGGTGCCCGTTCGTCGCGGGATCGTAGGAACCGGGACAGACCGCACGCACCATGGCGCGGACGTTACCGCGTGCTCACTGCCCGCGGCGCGGTGAAGTGACGTACTCGGCCCAGTACAAGGCCGTGTCGCCGTGCCGCATGGTCCGCAGTGGCTCGAAACCGGACGGCCAGGACGGCTCGCCGTCCCGCTGCGCGCGCTCGACGACCACGAGCCCGTCCTCGGCGACCCAGCCCCCGTCCGCCAGCGCGCGCAACACCGCGCCGAGCCTGCCCGCGTCCAGCGCGTACGGCGGATCCGCCAGCACCACGTCGAACGGCTTCTCGGCGGGCTGGGCCAGCACGCTTTCCACCTGACCCGCGCGCACCGCGCCGCCCAGGGCGAGTTCCGCCACATTTCCGCGCAGCACCTGCAACGCGCGCCGGTCCGACTCGACGAACACCGCGTCCGCCGCGCCGCGCGACAACGCCTCCAGCCCGAGCGCGCCGGAGCCCGCGTAGAGGTCGAGCACGCGGGCGCCGTCGAGCTCGCCGGCGGCCTGCAGGGCGTTGAACAGGGATTCCCTGACCCGCTCGGACGTCGGCCGCGTGCCCTGCGGCGGCACCCGCAGCCGTCTGCCTCCCGCCCGCCCGGCGACGATCCTGGTCACGCCGCCATCTTCGCAGCCGCGTTTTTGTGGCCGGGACTTGGTGAAGGCTTCCGGGAGCACGCGTAGAGTCGTTCTTCCTGTTGCGGGAGTGAGTCGTAGGAGCGTTGCGTGTCGGAACCCCGGGTCAGACGGGCCGAGATCGCCATCGAGCAAGAGCACGTCGATCGCGTCTACAGCCGGCTCGCGGAACTGCGGGCGCAGGCGGAGGCCATGCGCGCCAAGGGGTACGAGATCGGGCACGGCGCCCAGCGCGAGGCGGTGTTCGAGCAGGCGTCGATGCTGTTCGAGCGGGACATGATGGTGTTCCACGCCAACCAGACGCTGCAGACGCTCGACGCCGAGTACGAGGGCCTGGTGTTCGGGCGCCTCGACCAGGTCGGCAACGAGAAGATCTACGTGGGGCGGCTGGGCATCCGCGACGCGGAGTTCGACAACCTCGTCACGGACTGGCGCGCGCCCGCGGCGGCCGCGTTCTACCAGGCGACCGCCGAGGAGCCGATGGACGTGGTGCGCCGCCGCGTCATCCGCTGCTCCGGGCAGACCGTGCTCGACGTGGACGACGACGTGCTCATCCCGGACGCCGTGCCGGAGGACATGCGGATCGTCGGCGAGGGCGCGCTGATGGCCGCGCTGGGCCGTTCGCGGGGCGAGAAGATGCGCGACATCGTCGCCACCATCCAGCGCGAGCAGGACGAGGTGATCAGGGCGCCGTGGCGCGGCGTCACGGAGATCACCGGCGGGCCCGGCACGGGCAAGACGGCCGTCGCGCTGCACCGCGCCGCGTACCTGCTCTACCGCTACCGCCGCCAGCTCGGCGGCGCCGGCGTGTTCGTGCTCGGCCCGTCCGGCGTGTTCACGAACTACATCTCGCGCGTACTGCCGTCGATGGGTGAGACGAACGTCGAGCTGCGTGCGCTGGGCGAGGTGCTCGACGGCGTCGTGGCGACCCGGCAGGACCCCGCGCCCCTCGCGGCGATCAAGGGTTCGCTGCGCATGCGCAAGGTCTTGACCAAGGCGATGCGTGACACCCCGCCGGACGTGCCGGGCGAGATGCGCATCGTCTACCGCGGCGAGGTCCTCAAGCTGACCACCAAGGAGCTGGAGAAGGTGCGCCGCAAGGTGCACGGCCACGGCGGCCCGCCGAACCGCTCCCGGATCCGCGCCGCCGAGACGCTGCTCGAAGCGCTGGCGGACAAGGCGGAGGAGAACGCGAAGGCCGACGGCCGCACGGTCGACCGGGCGGAGCTGATCACCGAGCTGGGTGAGCGGATCGACTTCCACCGGTTCCTCGTCGTGTGGTGGCCGGTGCTCTACCCCGGCGAGATCCTGCGCTGGCTGGGCGATCCCGCGCGGCTGTCGCGCGCGGGCAAGGGCGTGCTCAAGCGCGACGAGGTGGACCTGCTGGCCGCGTCCTTCGCGGACCGCGAGCGGGACTGGTCGGTCGCCGACGTCGCGTTGCTGGACGAGCTGCGCATCCTGGTGGGCCCGCCGCCGAAGCGGCGCCGCCGGGCGCAGCCGGTCGAGCTGGACGCGGCGCCCGCGGCACGCGGCAGCGAGGGGCAGGGCCCCCACCGGCCCGAGCACTACGACGAGTACTCGCACATCGTGGTCGACGAGTCGCAGGACCTGTCGCCGATGCAGTGGCGGATGATCGGGCGGCGCGGCAAGTACGCGAGCTGGACGGTCGTCGGCGACCCGGTGCAGAGCTCCTGGCCCGACCCGGAGGAGGCCGCGCAGGCCCGTGACCAGGCGTTCGGCCCGCGCACCCCGCGGCGCCGCTACACGCTGCGCACCAACTACCGGAACTCGAAGGAGATCTTCGACCTCGCCGCGAAGGTCGTCGCCGGGCACGCGGGGGCCGACGAGCTGCCCGAAGCCGTGCGCACGACGGGGCTGGAGCCGGAGGTGCGGATCGTCGACCGGGCGAGCGTCGAGGCGTCCACGCAGGCGGCGGCGAAGGAGCTGCTGGACGCGGTGGAGGGCACGGTCGGCGTGATCTGCGCGATGGACCGCGTGCCCGAGGTGCAGCGGTGGGTGCAGGCGGACGAGCGGTTGAAGGTCGTCGGCAGCCTGGACTCGAAGGGCCTGGAGTACGACGCGGTGGTGCTCGTGGAGCCGACCGAGCTGATCACGGAATCCACGACGGGGCGGCGCGTGCTCTACGTGGCGCTCACCCGCGCGACGCAGCAGCTGACGGTGGTGGCCTCCGACCGGGAATGGCTGTGAGCCTGCCGCCGGACGTGCGGCTTTCGGTGCTGGACCTGGCGCCGGTCCCGAGCGGCGGTGACGTGGCGACGGCGCTGCGCAACACCCTCGACCTCGCCCGCCGGGCCGAGCGGCTCGGCTACCACCGGTACTGGCTGGCGGAGCACCACAACAGCCCGGGCGTGGCGAGCGCGGCGACGGCGGTGCTGATCGGGCACGTGGCGCAGGTGACGGAGCGGATGCGTGTCGGCTCGGGCGGGATCATGCTGCCCAACCACGCGCCGATCGTGGTGGCGGAGCAGTTCGGGACGCTCGAAGCGTTCCACCCCGGCCGCATCGACCTGGGCCTCGGCCGCGCGCCGGGCACGGACAAGCACACGGCGCAGGCGATCCGGGGTGCACGGGCGTCGCTGAGCGCGGAGGACTTCCCGGAGCAGCTGAACGAGCTGCTGGGCTACTTCGAGCCGGACGAGCAGCGCCCGGTGCACGCAGTGCCCGCGATCGGCCGCAAGCCGCCGGTGTGGCTGCTGGGGTCGAGCGGGTTCAGCGCGAAACTGGCCGGGGAGCTGGGGTTGCCGTTCGCCTTCGCGCACCACATCGCGGCGCGGAACACCCTGCCCGCGGTGCGGCTGTACCGGGAGTCGTTCCGGCCGTCGGAGGCGCTGCGCGAGCCGTACCTGATGCTCGCCGTGGCGGTCGTGTGCGCGGAGACGGACGAGCGGGCGCGGTGGCTCGCGGGGCCGATGAGGCTGCGGTTCCTGAGCAGGCACCACGGCCGCGCGATCCCGCTGCCCACCCCGGAGGACGCGGCGGCGTACGACTACACGGACGCCGACCGGAAGCTGCTCGACGAGCGGTTCGGGAGCAACGTCGTCGGCTCGCCGGAGACGGTGCGCAAGGGGCTGGGGACGCTGGTCGAGGACACCGGCGCCGACGAGCTGATGCTCACCACGATGGTGCAAGGCCACGCCGACCGCGTGCGCTCGTACGAGCTGGTCGCCCTGCTGCGATGAATTCCGGGGGCGGCCGGGGTCTACTCCGTCATGGCGAAATTCGTGACGATCGGCTACGGCGATTCCGGGGGCTACGAGCGCACCGACCAGCGCGTCCGTGACGCCGCGCACGAGCACGACCAGCGGCTGCGCGAGGCCGGTGTGCTGATGGGCATCGCGGGCACCCCCGTCCAGGTGCGCAACCACGATGCGACCGGGGTGGAGACCGAGAGCGGCCCGTACGTGCGTGCACCGCTACCCGTCGCCGGTTTCGCGGTGATCGAGGCGGCGTCGTTGCACGAGGCCGTCGACCTCGTCTCACACACCCCCTGCGCGGTCGCGCACGGAGTTGTCGAGGTCTGGCCGCTCGAACCCTAGATCCTGCTCGGAGCTGGCCAATGCGGCCAGCAGGGCGAGCTTCTCGGCATCGCTCGTACCCGGTTCGGCGTGGTACACGACGAGCATCTGCCCGTCGGCGCCGCTGATCGCTAGCTTTTCGCGGTGCAGCGTGAAGTCTCCGACCTGGGGGTGGTGCACGCGCGTCGGCGCGCCTTCGCGCAGGTGGACGTCGTGCCGTGCCCACAGCTGCCGGAACTTCTCGCTGGCCAGGGACAGCTCGCCGACGAGCTGCACGAAACGGGGGTCGTCGGTGTCGTTGCCGACCGACTCGCGGAACCCCGCGACGAGCTGGGCGGTCGCGTGCTCCCAGTCCGGGTACAGCGCCCGCTCGGCGGGGTCGAGGAACACGGCGCGCAGCCTGTTCTCCCCCACCCGCAGGTTGGGCGACAGCGCGCCGGCGAGGCTGTTCGCGGCGAGGACGTCGAAGTACCGTCCCTCGACGAACGCCGGGAGCCCGATGACCTCCAGGAGCTGCGCGATGCCGGCGGGAACCGTCTCGCGGCGGGGGCGCCTGCGCCGGGGTTTGGGGGCGGCGAGGCTGATCAGGTAGTCGGTGCCGTCCTGGTCGAGCCGCAGCACGCGGGCGATCGATTCGAGGACCTGGACGGACGGGTTGCGGTCGCGGCCCTGTTCGAGGCGCAGGTAGTAGTCGGAACTGATGCCCGCGAGCATGGCGACCTCTTCGCGCCGCAGCCCGGCGACGCGCCGCAGCCCGCTGACGGGCAGGCCGACGCTCTCGGGGCTGACCAGCTCGCGCCGCGCTCGGAGGTAGTCACCGAGCAGGTTGTTTCCGCTCACACTTCCACGGTAACCCGGGCTGCGGGCCGGTTTCTGTCCCTGACAATCCCAGGATCGAGGGCCTCTACCAGGCATTCTCGGGCGAGTTGCACAGTGGACCTGTCAACCGAAGGAGAGAGGAAACCATGACGACACTTCCCGGTGGCACGTTCCAGCTCGGCGACTTCGAAGTCGCCCGGATGGGCTACGGCGCGATGCAGCTGGCGGGCCCGGGCGTCTTCGGCCCGCCAGCCGACCGCGACGCCGCCGTCGCCGTGCTGCGCGAGGCCGTGGCGCTGGGCGTCAACCACATCGACACGGCGGACTTCTACGGCCCGTACGTGACGAACGAGATCATCAAGGAGGCCCTGCACCCGTACCCGGCGGACCTGCACATCGTCACCAAGGTGGGTGCGGTGCGGGACGCCGAAGGCAACTGGCCCCACGCCCGCTCGCCCGAGGAACTGCGCCAGTCCGTGCACGACAACCTGAAGCACCTGGGCCTGGACGTCCTCGATGTGGTGAACCTGCGCGTCGGTGGCCTCGACGCCCCCGAACCCGGCTCACTCGAGGAACCGTTCACCGCGCTGGCAGAACTGCAGCAGCAGGGGTTGATCAAGCACCTCGGGCTGAGCACGGTCAACGCGGAGCAGATCGCGGAGGCGCAGAAGATCGCACCGGTCGTGTGCGTGCAGAACATGTACAACGTGGCCCACCGCACCGACGACGCGCTGATCGACTCGCTCGCGGAGCAGGGCATCGCCTACGTGCCGTACTTCCCGCTGGGCGGTTTCTCCCCGCTGCAGTCGGAGGAACTCAACACCGTCGCGAAGCGCCTCGGGACCACCCCGCTGGCCGTGGCGCTGGCCTGGCTCCTCCACCGCTCGCCCAACATCCTGCTCATCCCGGGCACCTCGTCGGTGGAGCACCTGCGGGACAACATCAAGGCAGCGGAGCTGGAACTGCCCGAGGAGGAACTCAAGGCCCTGGACCGAATCGGACAGTAGGAGAACGGCGGTAGGCCCCACCCCCACCCACCCACCCACACAACCGCGACCCGGCAACGCGAACGCGAGCGGCCCCACCCACCACACCGCCCACACCGCACCCGGCGACGCGAACGCGAGCGGCCCCACCGCCCACACCCACCCCCACACCGATCCCCAGCCTCATTAGGGGACTGTTTCAAGATCGGTGTTTCTGGCCCGACACGCCCGGGCTGAGGTCCGGCGGG
>NZ_BAABIB010000108.1:0-65999 GCF_039542405.1 Amycolatopsis dongchuanensis | reverse complement strand
GGGTGGGCGGCCCGCCCGCGCAGGCGAGCGGGGTGGTCGCCGGTGCCGGGCGGTGGCGGTGGCGGGGCGAGCGGGGTTGGCCCGGCTGGGCGAACGGGGCGCCGCCCGGCGGGCCGGTGGCCAGAGCCCGGCGCCGCGCCAGGGCGGGCAGCAGTGGCGGGGCAGGCCCCGCCACGCGGAGTCACCAAGGCCGCGCGGCGGGGCCTGCCCCGCGGAGGTCAGCAGTGGCCAGGGAAGGGCGGCGCGTGGCGTCACCGAGCGGCGGCCAACCCACCGCCCCGCCCCGCGCCCCTGCCCGGCGCCACCACGTGCACGCCGGGCAGGGGCGCGGCCCGTCAGGACGAGGCGAACCCCGTCATCCCGCCGCCTGCGCGAACTGCGCCGAATACAGCCGGTGATAAGCACCCCGCGCCGCCAGCAGCTCCTCGTGCGTGCCCTGCTCGACGATGCGCCCCGACTCCATCACCAGGATCAGGTCCGCGTCGCGGATCGTGGACAGGCGGTGCGCGATCACGAAGCTCGTGCGGGCCGTCCGCAGCGCCGCCATCGCGTGCTGGACCAGCGCCTCCGTACGGGTGTCGACCGAGCTCGTCGCCTCGTCGAGGATCAGCAGCGACGGCGACGCCAGGAACGCCCGCGCGATGGTCAGCAGCTGCTTCTCCCCCGCGCTGACGTTGCTGCCCTCCTCGTCGATCACCGTGTCGTAGCCGTCGGGCAGGGTGCGCACGAACCGGTCCACGAACGCCGCCTTCGCCGCCGCCACGATCTCCTCCTCCGTGGCGCCCGGCTTGCCGTAGGCGATGTTGTCGCGGATCGTGCCGCCGAACAGCCACGTGTCCTGCAGCACCATCCCGATCCGCGACCGCAGGTCCTCGCGGCGCAGCTCGGTGATGTCCACGCCGTCGAGGGTGATGCGCCCCGCGTCCAGCTCGTAGAACCGCATCACGAGGTTGACCAGCGTCGTCTTCCCCGCACCGGTCGGCCCGACGATCGCGACCGTCTGCCCCGGCTCCGCCACCAGCGACAGGTGCTCGATGAGCGGCTGGTCGTCGCGGTAAGAGAAGCTCACGTCCTCGAACTCGACCCGCCCGCGCCGCTCCTCGGGCAGCCGCGCCGGGTCGCGGGGGTCGGGCTCCTGCTCCTCGGCGTCGAGCAGCTCGAACACCCGCTCCGCGGAGGCGACCCCGGACTGCAGCAGGTTCGCCATCGACGCGACCTGCGTCAGCGGCTGCGTGAACTGGCGCGAGTACTGGATGAACGCCTGGACCTCGCCCAGCGACATCGCACCCGACGTGATCCGCAGCCCGCCGACCACCGCCACCACGACGTAGCTGAGGTTGGACAGGAACATCATCGCGGGCATGATCAGCCCCGACACGAACTGCGCGCCCAGCGCCGCGTCGTGCAGGTCGTCGTTGCGGCGGCGGAACTCCGCCTCCGACTCGCGCTGCCTGCCGAACACCTTGACCAGCTGGTGCCCGGTGAACGACTCCTCGATGTGCGCGTTGAGCGCGCCGGTGTGCCGCCACTGCGCGATGAACAGCTTCTGAGAGCGCTTTCCGATCTGCCCCGTGACGAGCACCGACAGCGGGATCACGGCGAGCGCGATGAGCGTCAGCAGCGGGGAGATCGTCAGCATCATCACGATGACGCCGAGCACCGTGAGCAGGGACGTGAGCAGCTGGCTCAGCGTCTGCTGCAAGGTCGACGAGATGTTGTCGATGTCGTTGGTGACACGGGAAAGCAGCTCGCCGCGGGGCTGCCCGTCGAAGTAGCGCAACGGCAGCCGGTGCAGCTTCTCCTCGACGTCGGACCGCAGCCGGAACACCACGCGCTGCACGACGCTGTTGAGCAGACGGCCCTGCAGCAGGCCGAACAGCGAGCCCAGCACGTACAGCACCAGCACCCACATGAGCACCGTGCCCAGCGCGCCGAAGTCGATGCCCGCGCCGGGCACGTGCCGCAGCCGGCCGAGCACGCCGTCGAAGATGACGTCGGTGGCCTCGCCGAGCAGTTTCGGCCCGGCGACGGAGAAGGCCACGCTGACCACACCCAGCGCGACGACGGCCGCGAACGCGAAGCGCTCCGGTTTCAGCCGCTCGGCGAGGCGCCTGGCGGAGGTGCGGAAGTTCTTGGCCTTGCTGACGGGCATCCCCATGCCCATGCCGGGCATCCCGCGCCCGATCGGCCCCGGCTGCGGCCGCGGCGCCGCCGGGCGGTTCTCCGTGGTGGTCACGCCGCCTCCTCAGGCGTCAGCTGGGACTGCACGATCTCCTGGTACGTCGGAGAGGTCGCGAGCAGTTCGCGGTGGGTGCCGGCGGCGACGAGGGAACCGCCGTCCAGCACCAGGATCCGGTCGGCGTCGAGGATCGTGGACACGCGCTGGGCGACCACGAGCACCGCCGCGTCCCGCGTGTGCGGGCGCAGCGCCGCACGCACCGCCGCGTCGGTCGCGAGGTCCAGCGCCGAGAACGAGTCGTCGAACAGGAAGATCTCCGGTTTCCGCACGAGCGCGCGGGCGATGGACAACCGCTGCCGCTGCCCGCCGGAGACGTTCGTGCCGCCCTGCGCGATCGGCGCCTCCAGCCCGCCCGGCATCGCCTCGACGAACTCCCGCGCCTGCGCGATCTCCAGCGCCTCCCACAGTTCCTCGTCCGTGGCGTCCGGGTTGCCGTACCGGAGGTTGGCCGCCACCGTGCCGGTGAACAGGTACGCCTTCTGCGGTACCAGCCCGATCCGCCGCCACAGCACTTCCGGCTCCAGCTCCCGCACGTCGACGCCGTCGACGAGCACCGCGCCCGCCGTCACGTCGATCAGCCGCGCGACGAGCGACAGCAGGGTCGTCTTGCCCGCGCCGGTGCTGCCGATGATCGCCGTCGTGGTGCCGGCCCGCGCGGTGAACGAGATGTCCCGCAGCACCGGCTCGGCCGCACCGGGGTAGCGGAACTCGACCCCGCGGAACTCCAGCTCCGCGTGCGCCCGCAGCTCCCGCACGGGGGCGAGCGGCGGGCTCACCGACGGCTCGGTGCCCAGCACCTCCTGGATGCGCTCGGCGCAGACCGCCGCCCGCGGGATCATGATCGAGATGAACGTCGCCATCATGACGGCCATCAGGATCTGCAGCAGGTAGTTCAGGAACGCCGTGAGCGCGCCGATCTGCATCTGCCCCGCGTCGACGCGGTGCGCGCCGAACCACAGCACCGCCACGCTGGAGGCGTTGAGGACCAGCAGGACCGTCGGGAAGATCAGCGCCTGCAGCTTGCCCACGCGCAGCGCGGTGTCGGTCAGCGTGGAGTTCGCGTCGCCGAAGCGGCGGGTCTCCGCGTCCTCGCGGACGAACGCGCGGACCACGCGGATACCGGTCAGCTGTTCGCGGAGCACGCGGTTGACCTGGTCGATGCGCTCCTGCATGCGGCGGAACTGCGGCACCATGCGGACCACGATCGAGCCGATCGCGATCAGCAGCACGGGCACGCACACCAGCAGCAGCCACGACAGCCCGACGTCCTCGCGCAGCGCGAGGATGATGCCGGCGACGCCCGTGATCGGCGCGATGACGAGCAGGGTGCACACCATCACCACCAGCAGCTGCACCTGCTGCACGTCGTTGGTGGTGCGCGTGATCAGCGACGGGGCGCCGAACTGCGCGACCTCACGCGCGGAGAAGTCGCCGACGCGGGAGAAGATCGCGGCACGCACGTCGCGGCCGAAGCCCATCGCGGCGCGGGCGCTGAAGTAGACGGCACCGGCCGAGCACAGGATCTGCAGCGTCGTGATCGCCAGCATCCAGCCGCCGGTCGACAGGATGTAGCCGGTGTCCCCGCGGACGACGCCGAAGTCGATGATGTCCGCGTTCAGGCTGGGCAGGTACAGCGACGCCACGGTGCCGATCAGCTGCAGCACGATGACGAGCGTGAGCTCCTGCCGGTAGGGGCGCAGGTGGGTGCGCAACAGGCGGATGAGCAACAGGTCCCCCATGGAGAAACCGAACGTATCTAATATGGGCACAGTATCCCAGGAGGATAAGATACGCAACGTATTTTAAGGAGGCCGGTGCCCGAGCCGAAGTCACGCCGCCGGGGCGAGGAGCTCGAACAGGAGATCCTCAACGCCACCTGGGAGGAGCTGACCCAGGTCGGCTACAACGCGCTGACCATCGAAGGCGTCGCGAGGCGGGCCCGCACCAGCAAACCGGTCATCTACCGGCGCTGGCCCAGCCGCGCCGAACTGGTGCTCGCCGCGTGGGCGCAGCAGACGCCGGGCAGGCTCGCGACCCCGCTCGACACCGGCAGCCTGCGCGGGGACCTGTTCGCCCTCTTCCGCCGGGTCGCCGACCGCGCGAACAGCGTGATGACCGAGGTGATCGCGGGCGTGATGGGCGAGGCCTTCCGGCACCCGGAGGTGAGCGAGCTGCTGCACCAGCGGCTCGTCGGGTCCCCACTGGGCGACAAGGTCCGCGAGGTCGTGCGGCGCGCGGCCGGCCGCGGCGAGCTGCCCGAGCTGGAGCTCCCGGCCAGGACGGCGCGGCTGCCGCTCGACCTCATCCGCAACGAGACCCTCCTGTGCCGCGGGCCGATCGGCGACGAGGCGATCACCGCGCTCGTCGACGACGTGTACCTGCCGCTGCTGCACGGCCTCGCGGCGCGGGGCTCAGTGGTACCGGTGCACGACGGCGTGGCCCTTGCCGCGGCCGATCAGCCACTTGTTGACCGGCGTGGTGAGCAGGAACGCCACCACCAGTGAACCGGCCAGCGAGGCCCAGAACAGCACGTCGCCCAGCCCGGCGTCCATCGCGCCCGGCACGGCGACCATGACCGTGTTGTCGAGGACCTCCATCACCGCGATCGACACGGTGTCCGCGGCCAGCGCGACCTTCAGCGCGGTCCGCACGCCGACCCCGGCCCGCAGCACCCCGCGCATCGTCAGGGCGTAGCCGAACACGAACGCCAGCGCGACCGACAGCACCACGGTGGCGGCGCCGTGGAGGTCCGCGGCGGTGCCGATGACCATGCCGAGCACCTCGCCGATGGCGCAGCCGGTCAGGCAGTGCAGGGTCGCCTGCGCCGCGGCGGCCCAGGTCGCCGGATGCGTGCCCGCGTGGTGCGCCGTGTGGTCCATCGGAGCCGCTCCTTCCTATACCCCCTATGGGTATAGGACAGGGTAGCACCGCCCGGCCATCCGCGAGAGCGCCAGGATCACCACTCCCAGCGGCGCGCACCGTCCATCAGGCCGATCACGCCGGAGACGAGCCGCATCTGGTCGACCGTCCGGATGTCCGCCTCCACCAGGTGCGGCGAGCACACCAGCACCGCCACCGCCTGCGCCCGGGACAACGCGACGTTCAGCCGGTTGCGTGAGAGCAGGAAATCCAGTCCCCGCGGGAGGTCCACCGCCGACGACGACGTCATCGTCGCGATCACCACCGGCGCCTCCTGCCCCTGGAAACGGTCCACCGTGCCCACCCGCACGCCCGGGTGCCCCGCCCGCTCCAGCGCCCGCGCCACCACGCGCACCTGCATGTTGTACGGCGCGACGACCAGGATGTCCTCGTCGTCCAGCGGGCGCACACCGTCGTGGTCCGTCCATTTGCGACCGTGCAGCGCCGACACCAGCTCCACCACCGCCGCGGCCTCCTCGACCGAGCGCGTGGTGTTGCCGCGGTGGTCCACCTCCAGCAGGTGCAGCCCGGACGCCACGCCGTCGATGCCGCGCTCGGCCGTGGACGGGTGCGCGTGCAGCCGTCCCGCGTAGGACAGCCGCGACACCGGTGCACACACGTCCGGGTGCATCCGCCGGGTCTGGTCGAGGAAGTAACCCAGCCCTGGCGGGATCACGTCGGCGTCGCCGAGCAGGTGCCCCAGCGCGGACGCCTCCGCGCCCGCCGGGTGCGTGCCCTGCACGACCTGCGGCAGCTGCTGCGGATCGCCCAGCAGCACGAGGTTGCGTGCCGCGGTGGACACGGCCAGCGCGTCGGCGAGCGCGAACTGGCCCGCCTCGTCGACGATCAGCACGTCGAACGGCTCGGCGCGCACCGCCGCGTTCGCGAACGTCCACGCCGTGCCGCCGACGAGGTGCCCGTCCTCGTGCTCGGTGCGCCACCGCACGAGCGCGTCGTTGGTCTTCGGCTGGTCCCACGGCTGTTCGTCACCGGGCTTGCGCGGCCGCTTCGCGCACGGCAGCTCCGGCGCGGTCGCCTTCGCCGCCGCCAGCACGTTTTCCACCGCCTTGTGGCTGTTCGACGTCACCGCGACGGTCCGGCCGGACCGGACGAGGTGCGCGATGAGCCGCCCGGCGAGGTAGGTCTTGCCCGCGCCCGGCGGGCCCTGCACGGCGAGCGCCGAACCGTCGAGCGCGTCCACGGCTTCGATGACGGTGCGCACCAGGTCGTCGCCCGGCTCGGGCAGCGGTCCGCCGCTCCGCAGCCGGGGCGGGATCCGGCGCAGCAGGTCGATCCCGGGGTGCGCGGGCAGGTCCGGCAGCCGGTCGACGACGAACTGCGCGAGTTCGGCGACCGCCTCGTCCTTCGGCGTGGGGCGCACCGGGCTGCCCGGCAGCACCGCCACCGGCCGCTCGTCCGTGGTCTCGCCGACCTGGCAGCTCTCCTCCAGCGTCAGCTCTTCGGCCGTCGCGTCCACGACCCGCGCGTCCCGCGCCTCGGCGCCGTAACGCAACCGGACCTGGTCGCCGGGCGCGAAGGGGTGGGGCCGGTCGGGATCGCACGCGAGGACGAGCGTGCGCTTCGCCTTGCGCTGGCGGCCCGACGGCGGCACCCACTCCCCCGCGTGCACCGACACCGGCACCGCACACGTCTGGTCGGCTTCGAGCTCGGCGAGCGGCGCGGCGAGCTGGCGGAAGAACTCCCACCACGCGGGGTTGGTCTCCCGCCGGTGGTAGCCGACGCACGCCGCGAGCAACGCTGCCGCCTCGTCGCCGGACCCGGTCAGCGCGTCGACCAGGCCGGCGAGGTGGGCGGCGCGCTCGGCCCGGCGCTCGGCGTCGAGCTGCTCGGTGGTGTCCCGCAGCAGAGTGTCCATTTCGGACTCCTCGCGCCGCGGTGGTGGTTCGATGCCCGCTTCCTCGCGGACCCGGTGCAGGAACTCGAACAGGCGCAAGGTCGAGACGCAGTCGTACTCGTTGTAGTCGGAGATACCCCGCAGGACCTCCGCCGCGTGTTCGTCCTCCCCGAGCCGGGTGAGCGTGAGGTACTCCTCGTACGCCTCGATGCTCGACGCCGCCGTCTTCACGTCCCCGTCCCGTGCCTCGGGCATGTAGAGCGGTTCGAGGTACTTGATGGAGTACGACCGCTGCGAGACGCGCAAGGACTTGCGCACCACGGCGTAGAGGTCGACGAGCGCGCCCCGGCGCAGCAGCTCGTCGACGGCTTCCTCACGCGTGCCGTGCAGTGCGGCCAGGCGTTTGAGCGCCGTCGTCTCGTAGGGGGCGTAGTGGTAGATGTGGGCCTCCGGGTCGGCGGCCAGCCGCTCGGTCGCGAAGTCCACGAACCGCTCGAACGCCCGCTTCTCCTCCGCCCGCGAATGCGCCCAGAACGGCGTGAACCCGCCGTCCGGGGTGACAGCACCGAACAGGTACTCCAGACCGGTACCACCCAGCGCGTACGGATCGCCCTCCATGTCGAAGAACACGTCACCCGGGCGCGGCGGTGGCAGTTCGGCCAGCGCCGCCGGTTCGACGATCTCGTAACTGATCTTCCCGGTGACGTCCTGCCGCACCTGGATCGCCGCCTGCGCCCGCAGGGCCGAGAACGTGCGCACGGACATGTCGCGCGGCCGTTCCCCGGCGTCGGCGGTCGCGAGGCGGTCGATCGTGCCGAGCCCGGCCGCGGCGAGCTTGCGCCGCTGGTCCGACCGGATCCCGGCGACGAGCGCGAGATCCCGGTCGGCCTCCCGGCCTTCCGCGCAGTGGCGCGCGAAGGCACACCCCGCGCACGCCGGCCGCTCGTCCGCCCACAGCTTCTCCGGCAGGCGTGCGGGACGGCCGATCAGCTTGGCGCGCAGGCGGTGCAGCAGCGGCAGGAAGTCGTCGACGTGCAGGGTGGCGGTGCCGCCGTCGCCCAGCAGCAGGTGCATGTCCGGTCCCGCGGGCCAGCCCTCTCGGCGCAACGCGTCGGCGTACGCGGCGACCTGCAGCACGGCGGCGGGCCGGGCGTGCCGGGCGAGCTTGGTGTCGTGCACCTCGTAGCGGCCTTGCGCGTCACGCACGAGGAAATCCGCGCGGCCGGTGAACTCGCCGTCGTCGAACACGGCCTGGTAGATGACCGGTGCCCCGGCCTGCAGGGCGTCCGCCGTCGCCGCGGCGGCCTTCGCGCGGTCCCGGAAGTCGATCTCGACGAGTGCCGGGTGCTCCTCGCGGAACCGCGCGAGCGTGGCCTGTTCGTGTGCCTGCCCGTGTTTCACCGCGAGCTGGTCACCGCCGGACTCGGGCCGGGGCGCGCCGGGCAGCCCGGCGGCGAAGGCCTGTTTGAGGATGCTGCGGTGCTCGCATTCGAGCAGGTCGGCGAGGTCCGAGGGCGTGTGCATCGCCGGGGAGTCTGACACGCACCCCGGCGCTGCCCCCGCCAGGACACGCTCAGACCGGCTGGGGAATTCCGAAGAACTCCGCCACAGCGTCGGCCGCCACGAGGTCGCGCGTGCCGCGGCCGAGGACCCTGGCCATCTTCACCGGACCGGGGATCACGTGCCCGCCACCTTCCACCGTGTACAGCGTGACCGGCGGTTTGCCGTCCTCGCGGTAGTCGGTGCGCACGACCGGGCCGTCACCGGAAGTCTTCGGTGCGGCGCTGATCCCGTTGCGTTCGGCGTAGTAGCGGGCGGTTTCGGGTGCGGACAGCCCGCGGCCACGTGGGCGGAAGCCCCACAGGCTCGCCGTTCCGCCGTGGTAGGGCACGAGCCGGTCCTTCGTCCCGTGCACGAGGAGCACCGGCCGCGGCACGGTGGAGTTCTTCGCCGGCGCGAACTCCTCCGGCACGGGCTGGGTCGCCGAAAAGATCGCCGCACCCGCGAGCCGCCCGGGGATCTCGTGCAGCAGGCGGATCACGAGCTGGCCACCGGCGGAGTACCCCACCACGAACACCGGCAGGTCCGTGCCGTGCGCGTCGAGCACGGCTTCGGCGAACGCCACGTCGTCGTAACCCTCACGCCGCGCGGGGAAGTTCGTGGCGGAGCGGGCGTCGTTCCAGTTGCGGCGGTAGCCGTCGAGCGACGCGACGCGCGCGCCCCTCGCGATGAGCGGGTCGAAGTGCGGCCGCATCGCCGCACCCGTCTGGTTCGACCCGTGGAAGAGGAGGACGAGCGCGCGCGGCTCGGCCGGGCCGGCGAGTGTGTAGGTGCGGATCCGGCCCGCCACTTCGATGGTGTGCTCGCTGCTGGAAGGAGTCATGCCAACCGGAACTTGTTCCGATTGGAACCTATTCCGCATTGGTAGACTTCCCGGTGTGACTTCGCCTCTGCGTGCTGACGCCGCCCGCAACCGGGACCTCGTGCTGGCCGCGGCGCGCGAACAGCTCCGGGCCACCGGGGAAACACCGCCGATGAAGGAGCTGGCGCGCCTCGCGGGTGTCGGCGTCGGCACGGTGTACCGCCACTTCCCCACCCAGCAGGCACTGCTGGAAGCCCTGGGCGTCAACGGGATGCGCCGCCTCGTCGCGGCCTGCCGCACCGCCGCCGAAAACCCCGACCCGGTCGCGGGGTTCGAACGCATCACCGAGTACGTGCTGCGCGGGCAGCTGGCCGACCCCGGCGTGGCCGCCGTGCTCGCGGGCGCCGAGCAGTCCGCGTGCGGTGAGGCTTCCCCGCTCGCGGCGCAGCTCGCCGCCGCCGTGCGGCAGGTGCTGTCCCGGGCACGGGCCGCGGGCGCGGTGCGGGCCGGGGTGAGCGCCGACGACATCCGGCGGCTGCTGGTCGGCACCGCGTACGCGCTGCGTCCCGTCGCGGACGAACAGCACATCCGGTTGTACCTGCGGCTGTTCCTGGACGGGCTGAAACCCCGCGGCAAGACCGGCCGGATGGCCGATGCCCGATGAACCACAAGACCGATCCCGGACGGGACGAAAGCGGGCATCGTGAGCGCTGTCCCGCTGTCCCGTCACGAGGAGTTCAGATGGCCGCACACATCTTCATCCGCACCGTCCGCTGAAGGGGTAACCGATGAACCGTCCGCACAAGACTCCGGGCAAGCTGCACCCGATCACGGTGGAGCCCGAACCCGCACGCGTCGTCGTGCGCGCGGGCGGGCGGGTCATCGCCGACACCACGGCCGCACTGACGCTGAAGGAGTCGGTGTACCCCGCGGTGCGCTACATCCCCCTTTCCGACGTCGATCCGGCCGTGCTGCGCCCGAGCACGAAGCAGACGTACTGCCCGTACAAGGGCGACGCGAGCTACTACAGCCTCGTGGTGACACGGCCGGACACCGGCGAAACCGAGGAGCTCACCGACGCGGTGTGGACGTACGAACAGCCGTACCCCGCCGTCGAAGCGATCGCCTCGCACGTCGCCTTCTACCCCGACCAGGTGGAAATCACCGTCGGGGAGTGAACTACCCGTGGTGCACGGCCTCCACGTTGTGCCCGTCCGGGTCACGGAGGAACACGGCGTAGTACCCCGGGTGGTACTCGGGCCACTCCCGGGGCGCGTGCAGCACCTCCACCCCCTCCGCGAGCGCGGCCTCGTGCACCGCGTCCACGGCGGCGCGGTCGGGCGCGCGGAAGGCGACGTGCAGTTCGCGCGCCTCCTCGCGGCCGGCCGAGCTGAGCCAGAACTCCGGCGGGCTTTCGCCGGCCGCGAGGCCGACCACCGTCACATCACCGGCGGGGATGCGCACGGCCTCCCGCATGCCGATGGGCGCGAAGACACGGACGCAGAACGCGAGCGACTTTTCGACGTCGGCCGCCTGAACACCGAGATGATCCAACATGCCCGCAGGCTAACGGCGACCACCGACAATTCCGGCGCGCTCGCCCGTCCTCGCCTCGATCGCCCGCACCACGGCCGCCATGTCGTCGCGGTCGTGGCCCAGCTCGAGCGCCTCCCGGTACAGCTCGTGGCAGACGTCCAGCAGCGGCGCGGCCACCCCTGACTCGCGGGCGGCCTCGGCGATGAGCCGGTTGTTCTCCAGCACGTTCGCGATCGACGCCTGCGGCGAGAAATCCTCACCCGCGAGCTTGCGGCCCTTGAGCCGCGAAACGGCGCTCGCCATCGGCCCGGCTTCGAGCACCGCCAGCACCCGGTCCAGGTCGAGACCGTGCTGCCGCGCGAAATGCAGCGACTCGGCGAGCCCGGTGACCATGGTGATCAGGAACAGGTTCACCGCCAGTTTCGTCAGCAGCGCACCGGGCACGGCGCCACACAGCACGGTTTCCCGGCACATCGGGGCCAGCAGCGGGCGTACCGCCTCGACCACGTCGTCCTCACCCGCCAGCATGGCAACGAGTTCCCCGTCCTGCGCGGGTTTGCGTGAACCGGAAACGGGAGCTTCGACGTAACGGCCTCCGGCGGCGAGCACATCCGCCTCCAACCCGCGCGAGTACGCGGGCGAAGTCGTTCCCATGTGGACGATTGTGTGCCCGGCGACGTACGCACGGAAGGCGGGAGTGCCGCGCTCCAGCACGGCGTCCATCACCGTGTCGTCGGCGAGCATCACGAGCACGACGTCCGCGCGCTCGAACACCCCGGCCGGGGTGTTCGCCACCTCGGCACCCGCCGCCCGCAGCACCTCCGCCTTCGCGGGCGTGCGGTTCCACACCACGAGCGGCACGTCCGCCGCGGCCAGGTTGAGCGCCATCGGCTCGCCCATCAGGCCGAGCCCGAGAAATCCGATCCGCACGAGCGGCAGCGTATATGACAACTGTCATAACCTCAACGCTTGCTCCTCACGCGACGGGAGGTTCTAGCGTCGCCCTGTGCACGAAAACAGTTGGACGGTCGGTGAACTGGCGCGAGCCGCCGGGGTGACGGTGCGGACGTTGCACCACTACGACGAGATCGGGCTGGTGACGGCGAGTGAGCGCACGGCGGCCGGTCACCGGCGGTACACCCGCGAGGACGTGCGGCGGCTGTACCGGGTGCGGACACTGCGCTCCCTCGGCCTGTCGCTGGAGGAGATCGCGGCCGCGCTGGCCGCAGCGCCCGACGACGCGTCGGCACTGCGCCCCCTGCTGACCGCCCAGCTGCGTGCGCTGGAAGAGCAGGCCGAGCGCCTGCGCCACCTCACCGGGCACGTCGCCGGGCTGCTCGACCGCCTCGACGACGCGCCCTTCGACGCCGGACGATTCCTGGAGGTTCTGTCGATGTTCGAAAGCCACTTCACCGAGGCACAGCGCGAACAACTCGCCCGCCGCAGGGCGGAGCTGGGCCCGGAGCGGATCGAAGAGGCCAAATCCCGCTGGGCGGAACTGGTCGGCGAGCTGCTGGGGGACGTCGAGGCGGGCACCCCGGCCGACGATCCGCACGTGCGCGACCTGGTGCGCCAGTGGGACGAGCTGGCGGCGCCGTTCCACGAAACCGAGCAGACCAAGACCGCGGCGCGGCAGCTGTGGCAGGACCACGGCGACGAACTGGCCGCGCCGCTCCCCTGGCCCGCCGACCGGCTACGCGCCCTGATGTCCTATGTGGACTCAGTGCGCGGCTAGCCGGTCACCGAACGCGGAGAGGAACCGGTCGCGGAAGGCGCTCATCGGCCAGACCGGGGCTGTGCGGTCCGGGCGCAGCCCCGGCTGCCAGCCCCAGTCCGAGATCCGGTTCAGCACGGCGGGGTCCTTCGCGACGATCGTGATCGGCACGTCCCGGCTGGCCTGCTCGCTGCCGGTGACCGACGTGTTGGGCTGGTGGTCACCGAGGAAGACCAGCACCAGGTTGTCGTCGCCGTAGGTGCGGACCCACGAAATCAGCGTGTTCAGCGAGTACTGGATCGAATCCCCGTAAGCGGCGCGCACGTTCTCCGGCGACGACCACACGTCCGGGATCTGCTTGCCCTGCGACGGCATCGGCCCGTACACCGAACCGTCGCCCACCGCGGGCCAGCCGACCGTCCTCGGCAGCGGCGCCCACGGCCAGTGGCTGGACACGAGGTCGATCTCGGCCATCAGCGGCGGGTGGTCCGGTTTCGCCAGCTCCAGCTGCTGGAACTTCTCCATCGTGTACTCGTCGGGCATCGTCGCGTAGGAGAAGGCGGGGCCGCGGTAGCCGACGTTGCGCGCGTCGTAGACCTGTTGGTAGCCGTAGAACTTCGCCTCGGTCCAGTCGCGGATGTTCGACGGCACGTCGGCCACCGTGCGCCACCCCGCGCGGCCGAACGCGGACGCCAGCGTCAGCCGGTCACCGTCGACGAGGTTGTCGTACCGCTGCTGGTTGTTCACCCAGGTGCCGGACTGCAGGGTCGCGTGCGCGAGCCAGCTGCCGCCGCCGGTGGTCGAGGAGGTGAGGAAGGCGCTGCGCGAGTCGAACCCGGCCGCCCGCAGCGCGTCGGTCCCGGCGTCGAGGACGGCGTTGACACCCGGGGCGATGTCGGAGTCCTGCACCGCGACCCGGCCGTAGCTCTCCACGAAGGTGAACAGCACGTCCTTCCCGCGCAGGCCGGTCAGCAGCTGCTGCGGCGGCGTGCCGCGAAAGGCGTCCGCGGCGACCTCCTGCGCGAACGCGTGCCGGTCCTTCAGGTCCACGCTCACCTGCCGCACGTCGTGGTACGCCAGGGAAGCCGCGGTGCGGGCCGCGACCGGCTCGCCCTGCTCCACCTGCAGCCCGAACACCGCGCACACGATCCACACCAGTCCGAGTACCGCCGCGGTCCGGCCCGCCGTGCGGCGATGCCCGGCCGTGATGCGGCCCAACCGCACCGCGGCGAGCGCCATCAACGCGACCACGGCGACGGCGAGCAGCCCCACCCCGGCGAACGCGGCCAGTTCCCCGAGCCGCCCGGCGTCGCCGGTGGCCAGTTCGAGCGCGGGCGGCAGGAAACCCCAGTCGAAGACGAGGTTGAACGGCCGGTCGAACGCCACGAAGAAGCCGAGGTTGAGCAGCTTCACCAGTAGCACGAGGCCGAGCCCGGCGCCGAGCACGGCCGCGACGACGCGGCGGGCCCGCGGGGGCAGCACCAGCACGAGCGCCACGCCCGCGATCGCCTCACCGGGGAGGCGCAGGAACGCCCACAGCGAGAACCGGTCCAGCCGGTCCGGCACGATCAGCGCGAACAACACGAGCAGGCAGGCCAGCACCGTGAGCACGACTCTGGTCACCCGGCGCGCCGTGGACGGTTCCGTGGTGGGCTCGGGCGTGCGCGTCAGCAGGGACACAACGCGGATCCTTCCGTAGCGGCCGGTGTCGCACTGCTACACGACGTGCGGCCGCTTCCGGTTCACGACGGGACCCGGTGACCGCACCGGGCGGCCACCGGGTCCTCCTCGCCTCAGCGTCCGGCGTTGACGCTGCTGATCAGCTCCTGGACCGCCTGCTGCAGCGTGCTGAGCACCCCGGCCGCGGCCGTCGCGGCGTGCGGCCCGGACCGGACCGGGCCCGCCACCGGGTACACCTCGTCCTCGCCCAGCAGCGGGACGCCAGGGCAGGTGCTGTTGCCGGGGCGGGAGTTGTTCAGCAGGAACACGTTGACCATCCCGTCCACGCACGGGTTCCCGCTGACCGCGTACTGACCGTGGAAGGGCGAGTCGTCGACGGACACCATCGTCACCCCTGGCGCCGCGCGCACCGCCGAAGCGGCCTGCTCGTAGCCGGTCTGGGGGTCGAACTCGCCCTGCACGACCAGCACGTCCGGCGCGACTTCACGCGGCAGCGTGGGCAGCGGGTGCTCCGGCAGGCCGTGCCAGAACCCGCACGGCTCGGTCAGGCCGTAGGCCCAGCCGAACAGCGGGTACCGGGGGCCCTGCGTGTCCGACAACGCCTTGTACCACGCGGCGGAGTGGTTCGCCTGGTCCCCGCACGCGACGGCGATCCTGGTGCCGTTCGTCGAAACCGTGCCCAGTCCTTTCGCGACGACCCGCGCCGCGGTCAGCTGAGCGGCGGGCACGTCGAACGCCGCCTGGGAACGCGCGTCCAGCTGGGCGCGCAGGGCGGCCGGGACCGAGGTGAGGCCCTGCGGCTGGCCGTGCAGGGCCTGAGCGCCGACGACGAACACGATTGCCGACAGCAGCCATTGGATCTCGCTGCCGTTGCCGACGAAGATCCCGTCGTAGTTGTCCGGCGCCATGCCCTGTGTCGCGTAGTACGCGCGAACCTGTTCCCACGTCTGCTTCGCCTCCGCCGCGGTGCTGCCGACCTGCTCGGGGAACTGGCGGGCGACCCACGGCAGGTAGACGTCGTCGAACTGGCGCTGGTCGATCACCGGGAAGGCCTCGAAGCCGGCCTGGAGCCTGCCCTGCCAGTTCATGCTGGAGTCCAGCACCATTTTCCCGGCGTGTGCGGGGAACAGCGACGCGTACTTCGCGCCGAGCCAGGTGCCGTAGGAGTAGCCGAGGTAGTTCAGCTTCTGCTCGCCCAGCAGGGCCCGGATGAGGTCCATGTCGTGGGCCGTCTGCCAGGTCGTGATGTAGGGCGCGATCGGGTCGGCCTGGCAGGCCTGCGCGACGGCCTTGGCGGTCTGCTGGTGGAGGCGGATGCTGTCGCGGGAGCGGTCGCGGGCGTCGAGCAGCGCGTCCTGCGGCGGCAGCTGGTCCTCCGGGATGGCGCAGCGGAAGCCCTTCTGCTCGGGGGTGGTGCCGCCGGCCTCGCCGGTGCCGCGCGGGTCCATGCCGATGAGGTCGTAGGCCTGGTTGAGCGCGGGTTGCAGCCCGGCGATCTCCCCGGCCAGCGGGCTGCCCTGGCCGCCGGGGCCGCCGGGGTTGAGCAGGATGACGCCGCGCCGCTGGTCCGCGGTGCCGGTGGCGCGGACCCGGCTGATGGTGACGTGGAGGTCCGCGCCGGTGCCCGGTCTCGCCCAGTCACGGGGCACGGTGATCTGGGCGCATTCGGCCGGTTTCGCGCCGTCGGTGGGTTCGAACAGGCATGGGCCCCATGTAACTTGCTGGTGCAGATAGGGATCTTCCGTTGTGTCCGCGAGCGCGGGTGTCGCGTTCACGACGAGCGCGAGGCTCACCGCGAGCACACCCGGTCCGAGTATTTTCGAGCTGCGCACCGATTTCCTTCCTCCCGAAGTGGCAGCGACCAGTCTGGGAGCGGGGGCGCCCCGGAGAAGTCGGCCGCGAGGACGAACTCGGTGCCGCGGCCTCGGCCGTCCGAACGAGATTCGCGGTCCCGGCTTGGTGGGTGGCGGGTGGGATCGGCAGAATCTCCCGCATCATGACGGTTGCCAGCGTTCCACGTGGTGTTGTCATCGAGGCGGTTGGCCGGGTGTCGGCGGGTGGTGCCGTTGGGGTGGGTGGTCGGGTTCCGGGCGGTGCCGTTGCGGCGGGCGGCCCGGTTCCGGCGCGTGGTGCCGTTGCGGCGGGCGGCCCGGTTCCGGCGCGTGGTGCCGTTGCGGCGGGCGGCCCGGTTCCGGCGCGTGGTGCCGTTGCGGCGGGCGGTCGGGTCCCGGGCGGTGTCGCCGTTGCGGCGGGCGGTCGGGTCCCGGCGGTTGTCGCCACCGAGAGAGGCCGCGCGTGTTGCCCGATGCCGCCATCGGGACGGCTGTCCGGCTATTGGCCTGCGTCTTGCTCGGCGCCGCCATCAGGGCGGGCCCCGCGTTCCCCGGAACCGCTTGCCGTGTACCGCCCGATTTCCCATCGGGACGGCCCCCTGCGCACCGGCCGGTGCCGGATCGTGACGGCTTCCCGCGTCCTGCCCCGCGCCACCTTCAGGATGGCTCCCCGTATACCGCCCGGCGCCGCCATCGTGACGGCTGCTCGCGTTCCGCTCCGTATTGCGATCGTGCTGCCCCGTGCCACCTTCAGGATGGTTCCCTGTGTGCCGCCCGGCGCTGCCGTCGGAACGGCTGCCCGTCTTCCGCCGGGTGTCCCGTCGTGACGGCTCCTCGTGTTCCGGTCGGTGTCGTCGGGCTGCGGTTCGTGCAGGCCGTCCTCGACCGCGGGCTCGTGCTGTTCGCCCTGTTCGTGCCCGCGGTGTTCGGGATCTTCGGGTTCACGTCGATCGGCCCCGCGACGAAGGGTTTCTTGATCGGGGTGTTCGTGGGCTACTGGGCGCTGGCCGAGGTGGCGCTGTGGCTGCTGAACACGTGGTGGCCGCTGCGGCACGGCGGCCAGACCCCGGTGATGCGCCTGCTGGGGCTGCGGATCGAGACGGTGACCGGTGAGCCGCCGAGGCTGCGGGCCTACCTGACGCGCGAGTTCCTGCTCATGGTGGACGGTTTCGCGTGGGGGCTGGTCGGCATCGTGCTGATGTTGGTCACCCCACGACGGCAGCGGCTGGGGGATCTCGTGGCGGGGACGGTCGTGGTTCGGGTGAAGTAGGGGTTTTGGAGGGTGGGGTGGGTGGCTGGGAGCGTTTTGGGTGGGGCTGTCGGCTCAGCGAGGTGTGGTGGCTCGGCAGGGTGGGCTCGTCGGCTGGGGATGGGCCTGGCTGGGCGAATTGGCGGGTGACTCGGGTAGCGGGCTTGGTCGAGCGGCAGCGGTTTGCACGGCCAGGTTGCTTCTCGGGAGGCTGGGTGGAGCAGGTGTGGCTGGGCGGTGGATCGGGACGTGAAGCTCGGCGAAGTCACGCGGTCGTGCAGGCGAAGCTGGCCGGTGAGGTGGGGCTGTCCGATCCGCGGAAGGCCCGGCCGAGCGAGCGAGGCGCCCCTGGGCTCCGCCGATCCCGGCAAATCTCACGAGGCCCGGCCGAGCCAGCGAGGCATCCCTGGGCTCCGCCGATCCCGGCAGCCTCACGAGGCTAGGCGAGGCGCAGCGAAGCGGCCGACCAGGGAGACGACGAACCGGCATCAACACCGGCCCCCGACACCCCACAAAAACCCAACCCCCACAAGGAAATCCGCCTACCGCACCAGATGTGTTTCCCAGGCCCAGATCGCGATTTCCGTGCGGTTGCGGGCTCGTAGCTTGCGCTGGGCCGCGGCGAGGTGGGTTTTGACCGTCGACAGGGAGACCACCAGTGCGTCGCAGATTTCGGCGTTCGTCTTGCCTCGGGCGACGGCTTTGACGACGTCCAGTTCCCGTTGCGTCAGCGGGGTTTCCGGCTTGCGGTGCTCCGGGGGCGCGGGCTCGCTGAAGTGCGCCAGCAGCCGCGTGGTGATCGACGGCGAGACGAGTGACTCGCCGTGGGCGGCGGCGTGGATGGCCTCGATCAGGAGTGCGGGGCCGGCGTCCTTCAGCAGGAACCCGACCGCGCCGGCACGCAGCGCCGCGTGCACGTTCTCGTCCAGACCGAACGTCGTCACCATCACGACGTGCAGCGGGTCGGGCACCTCGGGACCGGCGAGCAGGCGCGTGGCCTGGAGGCCGTCGATCCCCGGCATGGCGATGTCCATCAGCACCACGTCCGGCCGCAACCGCCGGGCCAGCTGCACGGCCTGCCTGCCGTCGGCCGCTTCGCCGACCACCTGCAGGTCGGGCTCGCCCTCCACGATGAGCCGGAAACCGGTCCGGACCATTGCCTGATCGTCGGCGATCAGTACCCGCAGGGGCAAACCCCCACCTCCGACCTCACCCCGCCGCGACACGCACCGGGAGCCGCGCCGCGACCTGCCAGCGATGGCCTTCCGCCACGCCCGCCTGCACGGTACCGCCGACCGCAGCAACCCGTTCGGTCATTCCGACCAACCCGTACCCTCCGGCCCTCCTCGTTGCCCCCTTGACTCCGTCGTTGTCCACCCGCAGCACCAGCCAGTTCCCCTCGGCCTCGGCCGTCACCGTCACCTCGGTCGCCCCCGGCGCGTGGCGGCGGACGTTGGTGAGGGCCTCGGTGAGCAGCCGGTGCGCGGTCGTCACGACCTCCGGCGTGGCCGACACGCGCCCCACGTCCTCGTCGACACGCAGCGCCACCGTGCCGTCACCGGGCACGGCCTGGTCGATCGCCGCCAGCACCGTCTCCGGCGGGCGGAACAGCTCAGCCTCCTCCGTGCGCAGCATGCCGACCAGCCTGCGCATCGCCGCGAGCGCCTCCACGCCCGCCTCCTCGACCTGCGCCAGCGCCGCCGCGTCCTGTCCCTGCCGCTCCGCGACGCGACGGGCCGCCTGCACCCGCACGACGACGCCGGTGATGTGGAACGCCACGAGGTCGTGCAGCTCGCGGGCCAGCCGCAGCCGCTCCCCCGCCCGCACCTCGCCGATCGCCCCGCGGCGCCGCGCGTCCGCGTCCCGCAGCACGAGCCCGGTCGCCAGCGCCGCCCCCCACGCCAGCGCCGCGGGCACCGCCAGCAGCGCCGCCGTCGACCACAGCCCGAACCGGAACACCGGCGCGAGCGTCACCACCAGGCCGCCGGCCACGGCGAAGGCGGCCGCCCACCGCGGCGGCAGGCGGTGGCAGCACGCCCCCACGAGCAGGACCACCGCCAGCGTCTCGGCCGTGTCCGGCTGCGGGGACAGGCCCTGCCCCGCCGCCGTCGCCGCCGCGCTCAGCGCCGTGCCGAGCACGGACAACCCCAGCACGCCCGCGGTCAGCGACGCGATGCGCCCGGGGAACCGCCTCCGCAGCACCGCCAGCACGCCCGCCGCCGGCCCGAGCCCCGGCACGAACTCGCCCGCCGGCACGGCGAGCGGCCCCGTGGCCGGCGCGGCACGCACGGCGAACACGGCGTCCACCACGACGAACGCGACGAGCGCGGCGACCTCGGCCAGCACCGGCCCTCGCCGGCCTGCCCACTGCGGCCACCACGCCTTCGCGCTCATGCCTCGATTCTGGCGAAGGCGCGGCCGTCGCGCCTCCACCTTTCGGCCAGTCTTGTGCGACCGTCCACTGTGGCCGCCCCCGCGCACGCGAAGGTGCCGGCCCCCTGCCCCCGGGGACCGGCACCTTCACACCGCGGCTCAGAACCAGTGCGCGCGGCCACCGACCTTGCGGCCCGTGCCGCCGAGGATGGCGAGCACCGCACCGATGACCAGGAGGACGATGCCGATCGTCCAGAGGATGGAGATCCCGGTCAGCAGACCGACGATGAGCAGGATGACACCGAGAACGATCATGGGTCACTCTTTCTGGAGGAGGACCGGCCGGAGCTTTCCGCCCCGGCCGATTCCGGTCCTGTTTCCGATGGGGACGCCCCCAGCGATACCCGGTTCGATGTTGGACCAAACCTCCAAAACTGCGCAGTGCCAACGAATGCGCTCCGCGACCGGGTGATTGCTCCAGCCAGCGCAACGCGTTCACCGCAACGCGGTAACGGGTGCGGGAAACTGCGGTTTTCCCGCTGCCGCCGCGCACGAGCACGCGTCCCGGGAAGGACAATCGCCGCCGTTTTCACTCACCTGGGCGGCAATTTCCCACCATGTCGACAAAACTCCTTCACGTTCCCGTCCACACCGGACGTCAGCGGAACGCGGCGGCGACCGTCTCGCCGCACGATTCGGTGAGGTCGTCGTCACGCGCGAGGATGCTGCCGGTGACGGCCAGTGGCGGCTCGGGCGAGAGCACCCTGATCCGGTCCGACACGACGCCCGCGAGCTGGTCGTCCGGCAGCAGCGCCCAGCTGCCGGGATCCAGGCCGACCTCCACCAGCATGTCCTGCACCGTACCGGCCGGACGGCCCACTCGCGGCGAGAAACCGCCGTCGCGCAACGCCTCGACGACCGCTTCGTGCAACGCTGGGTCCGCCTGCCGGGGCGGGAGGCGGAGCGCGAACTCGGCGAAGTCGGCCAGCGACACGGCTTCCCGCCCGGCCAGGGGATGCCGCGCGGACACCACCACCCGCAATGGTTCAGACCACGCGGGGATCACGCGGATTCCGTGGCCGCACAACATTCCCCGGGACAGCGCGAGGTCCAGCTCCCCCCGGCGCAGCGCCTGGACCCGCTCGGCGACCGGCAGGTCGACCAGCACCACGTCGAGCTCCGGACGGTACGCCCGCAGGGCCTCCACGCCGCGTTCGAGCCGCGCGCCGAGCCCGGGCGCGGTGCCGATCCGCAGGGTCTTCGAAGCCACCGCCGCGCCACGCACCCGTTCGACCGCGAGCAGCGCCTCACGCGCGGCTTCGAGCACGCGCTCCCCGGCGTCGGTGAGCCGCACCGTGCGGGACGACCGGTTCAGCAGCCGCACCCCCAGCTCCCGCTCCAGCCGCGCGACCTGCTGGCTGACCGCGGGCTGGACGATGTGCAACCGCTCCGCCGCGCGCCCGAAGTGCAGCTCCTCGGCGACCGTCACGAAGTACCGCAGGGCCCGCAGTTCCATCTCCGACCTCCCCCGCCTGCGACGATCACGATAGCTGATCGCTGCCCGGGGACTTCCGGTCTGGCTCGGCACCTCCGGCCGGTAGTGCACTGGCGGCATGCGCATCGGAACCCACCTCATCGCGTCCGGCGACGTCTCCGCCGAGCAGCTGCGCGCCGACGCCGCGGCGGCACTCGACCTCGGCACCGACAGCCTGTGGACCAACCCCCAGCCGGGCGGCTGGGACCCGCTGACCGTGCTGCCCGCGTTGCCCGGCGGTTCGGAGGTCGGCACCGCCGTCGTGCCCACCTACCCGCACCACCCGGTCATGCTGGCGACGCAGGCGCTGACCGTGCAGGAGCTCACCGGCGGCAGGCTCACGCTCGGCGTCGGACCGGGGCACGAGCTGGTGACCACGGGCTGGCTCGGCCTGCCCTACGTCGCGCCGGCCCGGCACACCCGCGAGTACCTGGAGGTGCTGCACCCGCTGCTACGCGGTGAGCACGTGCGGTTCTCGGGCGAGTTCTTCACCGTGGACACGCAGATCACGGTGCGGGCGAAGCCGCCTTCGGTGCTGCTGGCCGCGATGGGCCCGCGGATGCTCGAAGTGGCGCGGGACCTCGCCGACGGCACGATCGCGGCGTGGACCCGGCCGGAAACCGTCGAAAGTTACTTCGTGCCGAGGCTGGGCGACGGCGCGCGCGTGCTCGTGATGGCGATGGTGTCGGTGACGTCGGACCCCGACGCCGTGCGGGAGCGCGTCGCGCGGAAGTTCGGGATGGCGGGGGAACTGCCCGCCTACCGCGCGATGCTCGACCGCGGCGGGTTGTCCGGCCCCGCCGATTCGCTGCTCGTAGGGGACGAATCGGTGGTACTGCGGGGAATTCGGCGGTACCGGGACGCGGGCACAACTGATCTGATCCTGTCGGTGCCCGATTCCCCTGAGGAGCGGAACCGCGCGCTCGAGGTGATCAAGTCCGGGATCTGAGACCCCTGTATCGCATCATGGGAAGGGGAACCTAGGGTGGCGCCATGAAACTCGGTGTGATTCCCGGTGACGGTATCGGTGTCGAGGTGACGGCGGAGGCGCTGCGCGTGCTGGACGCCGTCCTGCCCGGTGTGGAGAAGGTCGAATACGACCTGGGCGCCGCGCGGTACCGGCGGACGGGCGAGATCCTGCCCGATTCGGTGCTGCACGAGATCCGCGGCCACGACGCGATCCTACTCGGCGCGATCGGCGACCCGTCCGTACCGCCGGGCGTGCTGGAGCGCGATCTGTTGCTGCGCCTGCGGTTCGAGCTCGACCACTACGTCAACCTCCGCCCGGCCAAGCTGTACCCCGGCGTGCGGACGCCGCTGAGCGGGGACCAGGAAATCGATTTCGTGGTGTACCGGGAAGGGACCGAAGGGCCCTACACCGGCAACGGCGGCGTGCTGCGCCGCGGCACGCCGCACGAGGTGGCGACGGAGGTCAGCGTCAACACCGCGTTCGGGGTGGAGCGCGTGGTGCGGGCGGCGTTCGCGCGGGCGCAGAGCCGGGAGCGCAAGCGCGTGACGCTGGTGCACAAGACGAACGTGCTCAAGCACGCCGGCGGTCTGTGGCAGCGCACGGTCGACGCGGTGGCGGCGGAGTTCCCCGACGTCACGGTGGACTACCACCACGTCGACGCGGTGATGATCCACCTGGTGACGCACCCCGAGCGCTACGACGTCATCGTCACGGACAACCTCTTCGGCGACATCGTGACCGACCTGGCGGGCGCCATCTGCGGCGGCATCGGCCTCGCCGCGAGCGCGAACGTCAACCCGGAGCGGCTGACGCCGTCGATGTTCGAGCCGGTGCACGGCTCGGCGCCGGACATCGCGGGGCAGGACAAGGCCGACCCCACGGCGGCGGTGCTGTCGGTCGCGCTCATGCTGGAGCACCTGGGCGAGCAGCAGGCGGCGCAGCGCATCGAGGCGGCCGTCCGCGCGGACCTCGCCTCCCGCGACCCGGAACGCCCCGGTGGCACCCGGGAGATCGGTGAGCGGCTGGCGCGCGCCGTCAGCTGACCACGTGGCCTGCCGGGTGCGGCCGGACTCGTCGCACCCGGTTCAGTGCCAGGCCTTCGCGCGGGCGTACTGGTCGGGCCAGCGCACCTCCGCGCCGAGCTCGTGCGCCGCACGCAGGGGCCAGTGCGGGTCCCGCAGCAGGGCGCGGCCGAGGAACACCGCGTCGGCCGCGCCGGAGGCCACGATCTGCTCCGCCTGCGCGGGCTCGGTGATCATGCCGACGGCCGCGGCGGGGATGCCGGTCTCCGCGCGGATCCGGTCGGCGAACGGCACCTGGTAGCCGGGGCCGACCGGGATGGCCGGGCTCGGGTGGTTGCCGCCGGTCGAGACGTCGAGCAGGTCCACGCCGCGTTCCCGCAGCAGCTTCGCCAGCAGCACCGACTCCTCGACCGTCCAGCCGCCGTCGACCCAGTCGGTCGCCGACAGGCGGGCGAACAGCGGCACGGCCTCGCCGACCTCGGCGCGCACGGCCTCGGCGACCTCCAGCGCGAGCCGCACCCGGCCGTCGAAGTCGCCGCCGTAGCGGTCGGTGCGCGTGTTGGACAGCGGCGAGAGGAACTGGTGCACGAGGTAGCCGTGCGCGAAATGCAGCTCCAGCACGTCGAACCCGGCTTCGAGCGCACGCCGGGCCCCTGCCGCGAACTCGGCGGGCAGCTGGGCGACCTCCTCGGTCGTCAGCGGCCGCGGCGCGGCGTAGTTCCCGAACGCCTCCCCGGCAGGGCCGACGGCGGTCCAGCCACCCTCCTCGGGCGGCACGCTCCCGGTGCCCTCCCACGGCCTGCGGCTGGACCCCTTGCGCCCGGCGTGGGCGAGCTGCATGGCGGTCACCGCGCCCTGTTCGTGCAGGAACCTCGTGATGCGGCGCCACGCGGCGACCTGCTCGCCGGTGTAGATGCCGGTGTCCTGCGGGCTGATCCGGCCGATCGCGCTGACGGCCGTCGCCTCGGTCATGACCAGCCCGGCACCCCCGGCGGCGAACTGGCCGAGGTGCACCAGGTGCCAGTCGCCGGGCACGCCGTCGGTCGCCGAGTACTGGCACATCGGCGAGACCCACACGCGGTTGGGCACGGTCAGGTCGCGGACGCGGTAAGGCTCGAACAGGTGGCTCACAGGCCCGTCAACGTCGTGCCCCCGGACGCGCCTTCCCGCTCGTGGCCATCCCCACACCGGGCGCGCCGCGCCCCCGTCACTACCCTGGCGGAGGTCGACGTGAGGAGCGGGGATGAGGGTCGAGGCCGCAGCGGTGGACGCGGCGTACGAGCGGCTGCACGGGGTCGTGGCGCGGACGCCGCTGCAACCCCACGAACGGGCGTCCGCCGCCACCGGGGCCCGGGTGTGGCTCAAGCGCGAGGACCTGCAGGTCGTCCGCTCGTACAAGCTGCGTGGCGCCTACAACCTGCTCGCGCAGCTCGACGACGACCAGCGGGACCGGCCGGTGGTCTGCGCCAGCGCGGGCAACCACGCGCAGGGCGTCGCGTTCGCGTGCCGCGCGCTGGACCTGCGTGCGCGGATCTTCCTGCCCCGCACCACACCCCGGCAGAAACGGGCACGGATCGCGTTGCTCGGCGGCGACCGGGTCGAGACCATCGTCGGCGGTGACACCTACGACGCCGCCTTCGCCGCCGCGACCGAGCAGGCCGAGCGGACCGGGGCGCTGATGGTGCCCGCGTTCGACCACCCGGACATCATCGCGGGGCAGGGCACCGTCGCGAGGGAGATCGTCGAGCAGCTCGGGCACGCCCCGGACGTGGTGCTCGTGCCGGTCGGCGGCGGCGGGCTGATCGCGGGGATGACGGCGTGGCTGGCGAAGCACCACCCGTCGACGCGCGTGATCGGGGTCGAGCCCGCGGGCGCGGCGAGCATGGCCGCCGCGGTGGCCGCCGGCCGTCCGGTGGAGCTGGCGGAGCTGGACGGGTTCGTCGACGGTGCGGCGGTGCGCAAGGTCGGCACGCACACATACGGGGTGCTCGAGGAGCACCCGGTGGCGCTGCGTGAGGTCGATCCCGGTGTGCTGTGCGAGGAAATGCTCGATCTGTTCGATGTGGACGGTGTGATCGCCGAGCCCGCGGGAGCGCTCGCCCCGGCCGTGTTGCGCACCGGAGGTGTTGTGGCGCCTGGTGAAACCGTCGTCGCCGTCGTGTCGGGCGGCAACCACGATGTGAGCCGGTACGCCGAGGTGATGGAACGCGCGCTGGTCTCGCGCGGGGTGAAGCACTACTTCCTGGTCGAGTTCCCGCAGGAACCCGGTGCACTGCGGCGGTTCCTCGACGAGGTGCTCGGCCCGGACGACGACATCACGTTGTTCGAGTACGTCAAGCGCACCAACCGCGAGTTCGGGCCCGCACTCGTCGGCATCGAACTGGGTTCGCCCGCCGACCTGTCGCCGCTGCTCGCGCGGCTGGCTGCCTCCCCGATCTCCGCGGAGAAGCTCGCACCCGGCGATCCGGTGTTCCGGTTCCTCGTCTGAGGCGTGAATCTCGGTCCAGCCAGGCCGCGCCAGGGCCCGCTGTCCAGCGGTACGTCCTGATTCGTCGGCGTGAACCGGGAAGTGGGCCAGTTCGACGACTCCACCCCGCCGCCGGGGTCCACTGTGGACCCGTGCTTCGAGGCTGCCGGGCCCGGTGAACTGGTCGGCGCCGACGAGGCGGTGGCCGCGGGGTGGCGTGTCGACGTCCAGAGCTACGTCATGACGGACGGCGGGCGCCAGGACCGGCAGCACTCCGTGGTGATCCTCGCCGGGGCCACCTGTTCCCGCTGATCGGGTCAGCTCCGCTTGCGGCGGCTGCGGGCGGAACGCGGCGGGGCGGCCCGCATGTGGTCGCGGACCCGGCCGAGGACCGCGCCCAGCGTGCGCACGTCCCCGTCGTCGAGCGGGGTGAACAGCAGCTGCCGCACGACCTCCACGTGCCCCGGCAGCACCCGCCCCACCAGCGCCCTGCCCTCGCCGGTGAGCTCCACGACCGTGCTGCGCTCGTCGTCGGGTGACGGGGCGCGCGTGACGAGCCCGGCCTTCTCCAGCTGGGCCGCCTGGTAGGTCAGGCCGCTGCGGCTGTACACGATCCCGTCCGCGAGGTCGGTCATCCGCAGCGGCCCGTTCGCCTCCCACAGCCGCATCAGGATCTGGAACTGCACGTACGTGATGCCGCCGGAGTCACGCAGCTGCCCCTCGACGGCGTGCTGGAGCAGGCTGCCGACCTCCGTCAGGGCGAAGTAGGCGGCGAGTTGTCCGGATTCGAGGGGTTCGGCCACCTCCGCAGTCTACTTGCTTCGAACTCGAAGCTGGTACGGTCCGGACGTCCTGCACGAGGCCGAGGTCGAGCGGCCGCGCCCTGGTGCGGGAGAAGTCCTCGTGCGCGTCGCGGGCACCGCGTTCAACCCCGTCGACGGCGTCATCCGCGCCGGTTTCCTGCGTGACGCGTTCCCCGTCGAGCTCCCCGCCATCCCGGGGATCGACGTGTCAGACCCTGTTCGAACATGCCCAAGTCCAGTCAGGGTAACGGGTTCTGAGCAACGGCGCCGGGGGCGGATACACCATCGAGTTCGCCGTCCGGGCGGGCGCCACGGTGATCGCCACGGCCTCCCCGCGCAGCGCGGGCGCGGTGCGGTCGCTCGGCGCGCACGAGGTCGTGGACTACACCGCGACCCCGCTCACGGAAGCCGGGATCGAACCGGTCGACGTACTGGTCAACCTCGTGCGCACGAGCGATTCCGAGCTGGCCGCGCTGACGGAACTCGTGCGGGACAACGGGATCGTCGTCAGCACCGCCACCCCCGGCAACGGTGACCCGGCCCGCGGGGTCCGGGCGAGCAGCGTGTACGTCCATGCCTCTCGTGCACGAGCGGGGTGCGTTCCGCGGCCGGGTCGTGCTCGCACGCTGATCAGGCGACGTCGATGAGCACCTTGCCCACCACCGCCTTCTCGACGGCCGCGTGGGCGTCGGCGGTGCTTGCCAGCGGGAAGCGGTGCAGCGGCAGCCCCGCGTCCTCGCCGACGCGGAGCGCCCCGTCCGCCACGGCGGCGCTCACGTCCGCGACCGCGTGGTCCTTCGCCTGCGACGGCACGGTGTACACCAAAACGAACTGGTAGCGCGCGTTCGTCACCATGTGCGGGCGGATGGTCAGCGTCAGCTCCTCGCCGCCGTTGTTCGCGTACACCGCGATGGTGCCGTTCGGGGCGAGGACGGCCTGGTTCAGCGCCGCGTTCGGCCCCGGTGCCACCTCGACCACCAGGTCGACGCCGTCCGGGACCAGTTCGCGGATCGCTTCGGCCGCGTTCTCCGTGCGGTAGTCCACCACGTGATGGGCCCCGGCCGCGGAGGCCAGCCGCGCCTTTTCGGGGCTGCTGACGGTGGTGATCACCCGCGCCCCGGCCCACCTCGCCAGCTCGATCGCCGCATGCCCGACCGCTCCGGCCCCGCCCGCGACGAGCACCGACCGCCCGGTGAGCGCGCCGGGGCTCAGCCGGTCCGGTCCGCTCTCGCCGACCGTCAGCGCGCGGTGGGCGGTCAGCGCCGGGATGCCGAGTGAGGCGCCGAGGTCGAACGACGCGGAGTCCGGCAGCGGCACGGCCTGCCGGGCGGGCAGCACGACGTACTCCTGCGCCGTGCCGTCGGCGCGCTGCCACGCGGCCTCCCACAGCCAGACCCGCTGCCCGGCCTCGAGCCCGGTCACGTCCGGCCCGACGGCGTCCACGATCCCGGCGCCGTCCTGGTTCGGCACCACCTCGGGGAACGGCAGGGATTCCCCGGGACGGGAGCCGCGGCGGTTCTTCCAGTCGGTCGGGTTGACGCCGGACACCTTCACCTGGACGCGCACTTCCCCCGGCCCCGGCTCGGGCACGGGCCGCTCGGTCAGGCGGAGGACTTCCGGGTCGCCGGTCTCGCGGTAACTGATCGCCTTCATACCGCCATCCAACTCCGCGCTCCCGGTTTGCGCCCACCCGGCAGGGCTGTTATGCATGACTCATGCATGAATCGCGGACGGCGAACCTCCTCGGGGCGACCGCACTGGCGGTGTCCGACGTCGTGCTCGCGGCGGCCCAGCGCGAGGCGGGGGTGAGCGCGAGCGGCGCGGCGGCGCTCGTGGTGCTGGCGACGGCGCCGGGGCTGAGCGTGACCGAACTCGGCAGGCGGGTGGGGCTCAGCCAGTCCGCGGCGGCGCGGATGGTGGTTTCCCTGCAGGCGGCGGGTTTGCTGGAGCGGCGCGCGGGCCAGGGCCGGGAGGTCGCCGTGCACCTGACGAGAACCGGGTCCGCGACGGCGCACCGGCTGCTGGCCACGCGCGGCAGCGGTCTCGGGGAGGTGCTGGACGCCCTCGAACCGGCCGAGCAACGGGCGCTGGCGGGGTTGCTCGGCAAGCTCCTCACACGGCTCTACGAGCACATCGGCAGCGCGGACCTGCTGTGCCGCCTGTGCGATCGCGGCAGCTGCACGACGGGCGACGTGTGCCCGGTCGGCCAGGCCGAACGCGACCGGAACGGCTGAATCGTGAGCACACGGCTCGCACCGCTGGACCTGCTGTGCCACCGGCGACCTGTGCCCGATCGGCCAGGCCGAACACGACCGGAAGGACTGAGCCGTGGCCACCCCTCCTCACCCGCCAGGACCTGCTGCGCCACCTGTGCGATCGCCCCAGCTACACCACCAGGGACCTGCGCCCCGCCGGCCAGACCGAACGCGACCGGAAGGACTGACTCGTGAGCACCCTCCTCGCACCGCTGGACCTGCTGCGCCGCCAATGCGATCGCAGCTACACCACCAGCGACATGCGCCCCGTCGGCAGACCGAACGCGACTGGAAGGGCTGAATCGTGGGCACGCTCCTCGCCCTCGCGTCCGCCGTGAGCTACGGGCTTTCCGACTTCGCGGGCGGGCTGCTGTCCCGCCGGGCGCCGTTCGCCATCATCGCGTTGCTCGGGCAGCTCGGCGGCCTGGGCGTCGCGCTGCTCGCGACCGCGGTGCTGCCCGCGCCCGCCACCACGGCGGCGGACCTGGGCTGGGGCGCGCTGTCCGGCGTCGGCACCGGGCTCGGGATGCTGTTCCTCTTCCGCGGCCTCGGCCGGGGCGCGATGAGCGTGGTCGTGCCGTTGAGCGCGGTCGGCGGGGTGGCGCTGCCCGTACTGGTCGGCGTGGCGTTCCTCGGGGAGCGGCCGTCCGCGCTCGCGTGGCTCGGCGTGGTGCTCGCGCTTCCCGCGCTGTGGCTCGTCTCCGGCGGGGACGTGCGCGGCAGCGGGATTCCCGACGGGCTGCTCGCGGGCGGCGGGATCGCGCTGCAGTACCTCGCGCTCGCGCAGGCCGGGCCGGGTGCCGGCGCGTGGCCCGTGGTGACGGGCCGGGTCGCCGCGGTGCTGACGATCCTGCCGCTCGTGCTGTCCACCCGGCCCCGGCCGTCGCACCTCCTGCCCGCCGCCGTCACCGGCGGGCTGGCGGCGCTCGCACTGGTCTGCTACCTCGCCGCGACCCGGCACCAGCTCGTCGTCGTAGCGGTGGTGCTTTCGTCGCTGTACCCGGCGATCCCGGTGCTGCTGGGGATCACGGTGCTGCGGGAGCGGCTCGGCCGCGGGCAGGTCGCCGGGCTGGGCGCCGCCTCCGCCGCCGTCGCCCTGCTCGCGCTCGGTTAACCCGTCACGCGGTGGGACAACGCGTGGGCCTCCTTCAGCAGCAGCGCCCCCAGCTCCGGTCGCCGGTCGGCGCGGAAACGGGATTCGACGCCGGTGAGGGTCAGCGCCCAGTCCGGCTCGCCCGTGCGCCCAAAGACCGCGGCCGCCATGCCCCAGCTGCCCTCCACCACCAAGCCCGGGTTGACGGCGTACCCCTGTTCACGCGTCAGCGTGATGCGCTCACGGATCGCCGCCGCGGAATGCGCCTCGCCCCACCGGCCGGTGAGGTCCACGCGCGCCAGGTAGTCGTCCACCTCGCGGTCGGGCAGCATCGCCAGCACCACGAGCCCCGCCGACACCACCCCGAGCGGGAACCGCGCGCCCTCGTACAGCACGAACGAGCGGATCGGGAAATCCCCGTCCTCGCGGAGCAGGCACACCGTCTCCTCCCCGCGCCGCGCCGAGAAGAAAGCGCTTTCACCGGTCGCCGCCGCGAGCCGGTGCACGCTCGCCCGCGCGTGCCGCGTCACGTCGTACCGCCGGGCCGCGACCTCGCCCAGCAGGTACAGCTCGGGCCCGAGGTACCACCGGCCGCTGCGCTGGTCGCGGTCGACGTACCCCTCCTCCGCCAGCGACACGAGCAGCCGGTGCACGGTGGGCCGCGCGAGCCCCGTCGCGCGGGCCAGCTCGGACGTCGAGGCCCCGGCGTCGGGCACGTTCGACAGCGCGCGCAGCACGGCGGCGGCGCGGCCGATGAGCTGTCCCGCGGGCGTCGTCACGACCTCAGCTTAGCGTTCACTCAGTGAACACCGGGCGTCGAATCGTTCACCAGGCGAGAGATCCTTTGACCCACTGGCCAGGATGAGCTGCACTGCCGCTGTGTCCAACGAGCGAACGAAGCAGTACGGCAGCGCGGCCGACGCATTGGCGGACGTGCTCACCGACGGGATCACCATCGCGGTCGGCGGGTTCGGGCTCAGCGGTAACCCGAACGACCTGATCGAGGCCGTCCGCGACTCGGGGGTCCGCGACCTGACGATCGTGTCCAACAACATGGGTGTCGACGGCAAGGGACTCGGCCTGCTGCTGGAGAACCGGCAGGTCCGCAAGGTGATCGCCTCGTACGTGGGCGAGAACAAGCTGTTCGCGCAGCAGTACCTCGACGGCGAACTGGAGGTCGAGTTCGCCCCGCAGGGCACGCTCGCCGAGCGGATGCGCGCGGGCGGGGCAGGCATCCCCGCGTTCTACACCGCGACCGGCGTCGGCACCCCGGTCGCCGAGGGCAAGCCGCACGCCGAGTTCGACGGCCGCACCTACGTGCAGGAGCGGGGCATCGTCGCGGACCTCGCGCTGGTGCACGCCCACACCGCCGACCGGGCGGGCAACCTCGTCTACCGCAAGACCTCGCGCAACTTCAACCCGCTGGTCGCGACGTGCGGGCGGGTCTGCGTGGCGGAGACGGAGGTGCTGCTCGACGGCTACGTGGACCCGGACCTGGTGATCACGCCCGGCGTGTTCGTGGACCGGCTGGTGGTGGCCCGCGAGCGGGTCAAGGAGATCGAGAAGCTGACGGTCCGCCCGCGGGCCGGGGCGGAGGCGTGAGCATGGGCTGGAGCAGGGACGAGATGGCGGCGCTGGCCGCGCGCGAGCTGTCCGACGGCGACTACGTCAACCTCGGCATCGGCATCCCGACGCTGGTAGCCAACCACATCCCCGACGACGTGCACGTGACGCTGCAGAGCGAGAACGGCATCCTCGGCCTGGGCCCGTTCCCCTTCGAGGGCGACGAGGACCCCGACCTGATCAACGCGGGCAAGCAGACCGTGACGGTCGTGCCGGGCGCCAGTTTCTTCGACTCCGCCACGTCGTTCGCGATGATCCGCGGTGGGCACGTCGACCTGGCGATCCTCGGCGCCCTGCAGGTCGCCGCGAACGGGGACCTCGCCAACTGGACGGTGCCCGGCGCGCTGGTCAAGGGCATGGGCGGGGCGATGGACCTGGTGGCGGGCACGAAGCGGATCGTGGTGCTCACCGACCACGTGGCCAAGGACGGCACGCCCAAGATCGTCGAGAAGTGCACGCTGCCGCTCACCGGAGCCGGCGTCGTGGACCGGATCATCACCGATCTCGCCGTCCTGGACGTCACGCCGGCCGGACTGCGCCTGGTGCGCACCGCTCCCGGCGTGTCGCTCGACGACGTCCGGGAGCGCACGGCGGCTCCGGTGGCGGCGCCCGCGTACGTGTGACCTGCGATAAGTCACCTTGAGTCACGCAAGGTGAGAACGAGTGATCTTCCCTTTCTTTGTCTCACCCGAACGTGTAGATAGAGACCCGATCGATCTACTAGTAGTGTCTCGCTTGCCCGGGACGGGTGACCTTCCAATCTTCCTGCTCGGGCCCGGGCCCCGCCGTCTCCCCTGCCGTCGGGGCCCGGTCACGACTTCCCGCAGGTCGCGGCGCGGCCGGTTGCGACCGGTACCCGCGCTGGGGGATGCTGGATGGGTTCTCGCTCGTCTCCCCAGCGCTGGAAGGAGTGCGGCCGCCCCGCGTGCCGCTGTGGTTTGACTGATTCCGAGCGTCTCGCTCGTCCGTCCCCCGTCGTAGGAGATCCCGGCTGGGATTCCGCGCCCTGTCCAGCCGTCGTGGTGGACGGCGGCGGGCTGGCGCTCGCCGCCAACGAGCGCGCCCGGCTGCTGTTCCCGCCCGGCCCCCTGCCCGAGTGGCTCGGCGCGGCACACGCGGCCGGAGCCGCCACCGCCGCCGGGCTGGTCGGCCAGCGCAGCTTCGAGGGGCACGCCGCGCCACACGGGAACGGTTGCGTCACCTGGTGGCTCGTCGAGGACACCGAACTCCGCCAGGCCCGCGAAGCGCTGCGGATCGAACGGACGCGCGCGGAGTTCCTCAGCGAGGCCTCCACGGCGCTGCTCGGGTCGCTGAACCTGGAGCGGTGCATGGAGGTCGCGGCCCGGCTCGCCGCCGAGCACCTCGCGGACGCCGCACTCGTGATCTCCCCCGCCCAGCGGTCCCGCCACCCCGTGACGCGCTGCGCCCGGGGCGAGCGGCCGGTGCACGCCCAGCTGGAGTTCGAACCCGACGAGCTGCCCGGCCTCGGCGAGGCGCTGCAGGGCTTCCCGCCGGTGCCCTCGCGCTGGATCGACCCGGCCGCCGCGCCGGACTGGCTGGTCCCGCCGGACTTCGGTGAGCTCGGGGCGATCGTGGTGACCCCGCTGCCCGGGCACGGCGTGCCCGCGGGCGCGCTGGTCCTGCTGCGCCGGGCGGAGCAGCCCGTGTTCAGCGAGGACGAGGAGATCTTCGCGCGGCTGTTCGCCTCCCGTTCCGGCGCCGCGATGTCGGCGGCACGCGTGTTCGCGCAGCAGGCGTCGATCACCGAGACGCTCATGCGGGACCTGCTGCCGCCGCCGCTGGAGCACGTCGCGGGCGTCGAGTTCGCCGGCGGTTACCGCCCGTCGCAGGACAGCGAGCACGTCGGCGGCGACTTCTACGACGTCCACCCCGGGTCCGACGGCGAGTCGCTCGCCGTGCTCGGGGACGTGTGCGGCAAGGGCCTGGAGGCCGCCCTGCTCACCGGGAAGATCCGCAACACGCTGCACGCCCTGCTGCCGATGGCCGGTGACCACCACCGGGTGCTCAGCCTGCTCAACGGCGCGCTGCTCAGCTCGCACAGCACCCGCTTCGTCACGCTGGTGCTGGCTTCGGCCTCGCGGGACGGCGCCGGGGTGCGGCTGCGGCTCACCGCCGCCGGGCACCTGCCGCCGCTGGTCGTGCGCGCGAACGGGCAGGTCGAGGAGGCCGAGACGGCGGGCACCCTCGTCGGCGTGCTTCCCGAGATCACGACCACCACCGCCGAGCTGACGCTGGGTCCCGGCGAGACGTGCCTGCTCTACACGGACGGGATCACCGAGGCCCGTGGCGGTCCCCTCGGCGGCGAACTGTTCGGCGAGGAGCGGCTGCGCCGGGCGCTGACCGAGTGCGGCGGGATGCCCGCCGAGGCCGTGGTGGAGCGCGTCCAGATGCTCGCGACCCAGTGGATCGGCCGCAACTCGCACGACGACATGGCGGTGCTCGCGATCACCGCCCCGCGGGGGCAGCACCTGACCGCCGTGGGAGGTCATGGACGGGGCAGGTACACGGCGTGACCACCTCCCTGGCGCCCGAAGTCGTGCACGCCGGACGGCTGTGGGAAGCGGTGCACGACGGCGACGAGTACGCGGCGGGCGAGGTCGTGCTGGCCGCGCTCGAAGCGGGGCTGGACGCCGAGACCGTCCTGCTCGACGTGATCGCCGCCGTGCAGCGCAAGGTCGGCGAGGAATGGGCCGCGAACCGGCTCAGCGTCGCGCAGGAACACGCCGCCACCGCGATCAACGAACGGGTCATCGGCACGCTCGCGCACACCGCCGAGCGGGTTCCGGCGACCCGGGGCCGTGTCACGGTGACGTGCGTGGACGGCGAGTGGCACGCGCTGCCCGCCCGGCTCCTCGCGGAAGTGCTGCGGCTGCGCGGGTTCCGCGTGGACTACCTCGGCGCGCAGGTGCCGTCGCCGCACCTGATCACCCACCTGCACCGCACCGGCCCGGACGCGGTGGCGCTGTCCAGTTCGATCCCGACCCGGCTGCCGGCCGCGCACGCGACGATCACCGCGTGCCAGGCGGCGGGCGTCCCGGTGATCGCGGGCGGCGCGGCGTTCGGCCCCGACGGGCGGTACGCGCGGCTGCTGGGTGCGGAGGCGTGGGCGTCGGATGCACGGGCCGCGGCCGACCGCCTGGTGCGGGCACCGTTGCCGCAGCCGCGTGCCGGGCACCAGCCCATCGACGACCTGCCGCACCTCGCGGACCAGGAGTACACGCTGCTGAGCCGCTCGGCCCCGCGGCTGGTGAAGGCGGTGTACACCGGCCTGGAGCAGCGGATTCCGGCGATGCGGACGTACACCGAGCAGCAGCGCCAGTACGCGGCCGAGGACCTCGCGCACCTCGTCGATTTCCTCGCGACCGCCCTCTACACCGGTGACGTCGAGCTGTTCACCGGGTTCCTCGGGTGGACGGGGCGCATCCTGTCCGCACGAGGCGTGCCCGCCGCGTCGCTGCTGCCCGCGCTGGACCTGCTCGGCGCGGAGTTGCGCGACTTCCCCCGCGCGACCGGATTCATCGAGCGCGCCCGTGGGTACCTCTCGGGCGATCCCGTCCCCGGACCCGGAAAGACCGCATGAGCACACCTCGCCCGCTGACCTGCACCTGGACCCTGCTCGATCCGCACACCGGCTGTGTCGCGGTCGACGGCGACCTCGACTACGACAACGCGGACCAGCTGCTCTACGAGGTCACCGAGCGGCTCGGCGGGGCGCCCGGCCTGCGGGCGGTGCGGCTGGACTGCACGCGGCTGAGCTTCTGCGACTCCTACGGCCTGTCCACGCTGCTGATGATCCACCGGCAGCTGCGCGACGCGGACGTCGTGCTGCACCTGGACAACCGGCAGCCGGGCCTGAACAGGCTCCTGCAGCGCACGAACACCCTCACGCACTTCACCGGGCCGGCGGCCGTGGCGCAGGAGCGCTCGGACCCGTCCTGAGGATCAGGGCCGGCCGCGCTTCGGGGTCAGGCCCGCCACACCCTCGCGCAGCGGCGTGCTGCCCTCGGCCGCGGTCGCTTCGCTCACGGGGGAACCGCCGGGCGTGGCGCTCGCGCCGGGAGCGTTTTCGGGGTGGCCGGGTGACGGCTGCGCACCGCTCTCGAGCTCGGCGAGCCGGGCCCGCAGCACCTCCAGCACCGCGACGCGGTTGCCGTGGGCGCACTCGTGTTCGACGACGGCCCGCAGCTGCGGCTCGGTGAGCGAACGGATGCGGTGGCGCAGGTTGCCGAGCGGGATCTGGTCGTAGTCGGCCAGCGGCAGGTCCGCCATGGTTCCTCCTCCTGTCGGCGTCCGCCCGAACCTACCCGGGCCGGCGGAGCGGAAAACCCCGGGCGGCCGGAAATCCCGGATCAGGCGCCGGCCACGCCGCGACGCCCCGGTGCGGGGTCCCTCCCCCGGCCCCCACCCCGGAGGAGGGACCCCGCACCGCATCTGGAGCCGTCAGGGGTAGCTCACGAGGTTGCTCGGCGTCGTCCCCGAGGGCGTGACCGCTCCCGTGTCGTTGATGATGTGTGTGATCGTGCCCTGGTAGTTGAGCGAAACCGTGGCGAGGCTGTGGAACCGCACGCCCGCGGTGTTCGGCACCTCGAACGCGTGGTAGGCGTTGACCGACGGGTTGGTGTTGAAGAAGCAGTAGCTGCCCAGCCCCCACGCCTCGTGGCTGGTGACTCCGGGTGCGACCTTGTACGCCGCGTACCCGTTCACCCCGCTGTTCCACGAGGCCTGGTTCGGCACGTCGTAGGGCATTTCGTTCTGGAAGAAGATGGTCCTGCCGTTCTGCCCGTTCCAGACGACCTCGTACTTCTGGTAGTGCTCGACGAACAGGCCGGTGGCGATCACGTTGGCGCCGTTGACGAGCAGGCCGGTGTCGGCCGTGTTGACCGTCCAGCCGACGGTGCCCGCGTTCCCGTGATCGGCCCGCCACGCCCAGATGTGGTCGATGATCGTGTCGTTGCTGTTGACCACCAGGCTCGTCGTCGCCTTGCCGGCCAGCTGCCCGCCGATGCGGAAGAACACGTCCTGGATGCTCACCGGGTTGCCGGCGTGGCTCGTGCCCGAACCCTGCGTGCCCACCGTCAGCAGCGCCGCCGAGTTCACGGTGCCGGCGTCGAACAGCAGGCCCTTGAGCCGGACTCCGTCCACATCGGACACGTGCATGGCGTCGACCCCGTTGTCCGGCACCAGCGTCGGGTAGCCGATGCCGAGGACGACGGTGTTCGCGCGGGTCACGTTGAGCGTCTGGTTCAGGTGGTAGACGCCGGGCGTGAAGAACAGGTCGCAGCCCGAGGCGAGCGCGTTGTTGATCGACGCGGCGGTGTCGCCCGGTTTGACGACGTAGAACTGGCTCATCGGCAGCGAGGTGCCCGGCGTGCTGCCGTTGGCCCAGCTCGGTCCGGAGGCGTTGGTGCGCAGGGAAGGCAGGAACACGCGGTACTTGCCGCTGCCGTCGAGGTAGAGGTACGGCACGTCGCGGGAGACCGGTGTGGTGGCCAGGGTGGTTTCGGGCGGGTTGGGGAACGTGGTCGGCGGTGCGCCCGTCGTGCCGGAGAAGACCATGTTCCACACGCCGCCGGACCAGCTGCCGAGGCTGCTGTCCCGCGTGTACCACTGCTGTTGCGAAACCGAGGCCGCCTGGCCGGAGACGCGCGTGTCGGCGACGTAGCCGCCGCTGGCCCAGCCGTAGCTCGCCGGGTACAGCTGCAGGCCGCCCCGCACGTCGATGCGGCGGAACGGCGCGGCCTGCGCGACGGCCCACCGGTCGGATCCGCTCGACGGGTTGATGGCGAGGTTCTCGGCGGAGCGCCAGAAGTTCTGCGTCGCGTTCCCGGCGTCGGAGGCGTTGAAGGCGTCCACGGTGACGTCGCCGTTGATGGTCACGTCACCCGGGTTCTGCCCCAGGCCCGCGACGGAGGTGTAGTAGCCGACGTTGTCGTGCACGGAGTACGTGCCGGGCTTGAACAGGTGGGCGACGCGGCCGTTGGAGAACTGGGCGGTCTGGGTGTCCTTCAGCGCGTTGAAGTCCGCGTCGAGCTGGGACTGGATGCTCGCCGACGACATCGACGGGTCGAAGATGCGCACGTTCGACCCGAAGTTCGGGACGTCGGGTTGCGCAGGGCAGGTGGCCGAAGCCAGGCCGATCGTGTAGGTCGCGGTGACGACCGCGGAGTCGGCGAGCCCGCTCTTCACGCCGATGGCCTTCACGGTCGTGGTCTTCGCGATGCTCAGCGGTGCGCTGTACAGCGGCGAGGAGGCGGTAGGCGTGGAACCGTCCACTGTGTACCGGATCTGCGCCCCGGCGGTGGCGACGCTCAGGGTGACGGTTTGCGCCGTGGCGAAGGTGCCCCCGCCGGGGCTGAAGACCGGTGCCGCCACGGAGGTCGTGCCGGAGCCCTGCGTGTACGTGTAGTGCGGTGAGTCGTACTGCGGGCCGTTCTTTTCGTAGGTGAACCAGTACTCGAGGGTGGTGCCGCTGCTCAGGGAGCTGACGGTGTGCTGCCACGTGCCGGAGTTGTTGGTCATCCGGACGTTCTGCTGGCCCGTGCCGTTGACGAGGTAGTGCACGTCGACGTAGGCCGCCGGGGTGACGGGGGTGAACGAGATCTGCGCCCGGCCGGCGTCGAGCTGCGTGATGCTCTGCGTGTAGTCCGTCTCGGCACTCGCGACCCCGCCCAGCAAGAGGGACAGCAAAGCGGCGAGCAGCAGTACGCCCAGCCTCCGTGGCATGGCACACCTCCCGGCGTCAGTGGACTAGACCATAGAGCAGCGGTCGGCGGCCGCACACCTCCAGGCAGGTGACATCGGTTCAGTTCTCGGTGCGGCGGGGGTGGGCTACGTGACGGACAGACGGATGGCATGGCGGGGCGGGGCTGGGGCCGGGGCGGGGTGGGGGCGGACGCTTGGATGGCATGACGGGGCTGGGAGCGGGCGTGGATGCCGTGGCGAGGGCGCGGATCGCATCGCGAGGCGGGGTTCGGATGGCATGCCGGGCGGGGCGAGGGCCAGCGCTCGGATAGGCACGGCGAGGCCGGAAGCACGGCCAGCGGTTACGTGGCGGGCTCGTGTGGGTCAGCGGTTCGGTGGCCGGCGCTCGGACGGCATGGAGGGCGGGGCGACAAGGCTTCAGCGGAGGGCAGCTGGAAGCAGGGCAACGGTTCCGTGGCGGGCGCGGGATGGCGTACCGGGAATCGGAGCGGGGCAGCGAGGTCGTAGCGAACGGAGCCAGCGACCGGGCTCGCCCCGAACCGATGGCGGGTCCCATCGGCCTCGCCAGCGCAACCAAGCGCCGTCCACCGGCCGCGCCCCTCAACCAGCCGAGAAGCCCATCGCCCCCTACCGACGGCAACTCCACCCGCCTCGCCGCGCAACCAACCGCGAATCCCACCCGCCTCGCTGCAGCAACCGGCCACAGACCCCGCCCCCCTCACCCCGCAACCCCATCGCCTCGCAACCAACCGCGAATCCCACCGACCTCCTCCGCAACCGGCCGCAGCCCCCACCGACCGTGCCGCCCAACCGACTGCCGTGCCCGGCGACCGCCATTCCGCGGTGTCGGCTGCCCGGTGGCAGCAGCCCCTTCCCGACTACCGGCCGTCGATCCCACCTGGCCAACCCTGTCCGCGCTGCCGGGTACGTCGTGCTTGACTGGCGGCATGATCGAACGCTACCGGCGGCGCTCGGCGCGCGTGCTGTTGCTCGACGAGCGGGACCGGCTGTTGTTGTTCCACGGCCTGCTGAACTTCCGCGATCCGTCCGGCGGCTACTACTGGCTCACGCCCGGTGGCGGCGTGGACCGGGGCGAGACGCCGGCCGAAGCCGCGGCGCGGGAGCTGCGCGAGGAAACCGGGCTTATCCGCACACCGGACCAGCTCGGCCCGGTCGTCGCGCACACGTCGGGTTACGCCGAGTTCGACTGGGCACGGGGCATCTTCCGCGACGACTTCTTCTTCCACCGCGTCGACGCGCACGACGTCGACACCAGCGGCTGGGAAGCGGGCGAAAGCCGCTACCTCGTCGGGCACCACTGGTGGCCGATCGACGAATTGGCGGGGATTTCCGAGCCCGTCTACCCCTTCGGGCTCGCCGCGCTGGTCCGCGACCTCGCCGACGGCCGGATGCCCGCCGAGCCGGTCCAGCTGCCGTGGCATCACTGACCGGTCGTGGCCGCACCGGCAGCGTGCCCGCCAAGCCGTCCGGGCTGCTGTGGAAGCACTGGCGTCAGAGATGCGGCCACAACTGGCCATCGAGCTCGTCCCGGCTGCTGTGGCGGCACTCGGCGTTCGTGGCCGTGCCGACGGCGACATTCCCAGGAACGACCAGCCCGCCAGGAACGCTACGCGGCCGCCCGCTATCCGAGCCCACCGAGCCGCCGTCGCATCGGTCATCGATCACGGTCATCGGAGGTATCGTCTTGCCACCACCTCCGGGTACTCCACCGGCCGTCCCTTGTGGACGGACCACGCTAGGCGCAGGTACTGGGCGTGGGTCCACGCCAGCGGTGTCGCCGACGCTGTGGGCGTGCCTGGGCGCACTCGCGGGTACGGCGAGTTCGTGTCCCACACCTGCTCCGGCAACAACCCCGTCGGGCCCGCGCACTTCGCCATATCGGCGAGCCGTCCTGCGGCGGCGGCGCGTTGGCCCTGCAGCAATTCGTACTCCCCGCGCTCCCCGGCGAAGATCGGCCACAGGCGGCCGTACGTGCGCTGCAGATCTGGCCGGTTCACGTCCCACGGCCCGCCGTCGGCCTGCTCCCCGTAGCCGTCGCTGCTGTAGCGGTGCCAGTGCCGCCCCGACGGCGTGAGCGTCGAGATCTGCGCGTCGACAACCGCGAGGGAGTTGCGCACGATCACGTCGTCCGCTCGCTTGATACCGAGCCGCACCAGTTCCAGGAAACCCGCGTCCACGACCGCTCGCTGGTCGACCTCGCCGGGGTTGTTGTTGCCCAGGTTGTACGTCGTTCCCGCGTCCGGGTTGCCGTCCTTCGTCAGGCGTGTGTAGTACGGCCGCGGCGAGTACGGGCCGGTGTGCGTGACCGTCCAGCCGTCCACGGCGGCGGCCCACTCGTCGGCCGCCGAGAGGTAGCGTGTGGCATCGCGGCCCGCCCGTTCCAGCAGGTCCGCCAGACACACCAACCCCGCGATCACCGACGCGATCGTGGACGGCGAATACCCGTTCTGCTCCTCCCAGCGCTCCTGTTCCGTCCACGGCGAGTGGTGCCCGTCCTTGCTGAAGGACAACAGGAAATCCCCGCCGCGGGCGAGCTTGTCCAGCGTCGGCCCGTCGTGCCGGTCGAGCAGCCACGCCAGCAGCATGGGCGCGGCCGTCTCGTCCAGCTGGACGGACGTCCAGAACGGCTCCCCCGCGACCGTCGTGTTCTGCGCCCAGTGCCCGTCCGGCTGCTGGATGCGCAGCAGGTAGTCCAGCGCGCGCTCGGCGGCGGCACGGTCACCGGCGGCGAGCAGACCCGTCGCGATCTGGTACAGGTCACGCGGCCACACCAGGTGGTACGAACCGTATTCCGGCGCCACCGCCCGATCGAAGCCGAAGGCCCACGGCATGCTCGGCGAAGCGATGAACGCTCCCGGGTTCCGCTTGTCCTCGCTGCACGCGAGCGCGAGCACGGAGACGCTGTGCAACCTCGCGTCGGCCTCCTTCGGCGCGGCGGGCAGGCCCGCGAGGTACCGGCGCCAGCCCGCGGCGTACGCGGCCGACACAGCGGGAAAACCCCGCGACAACGACGTCCGCGCCGCGCGCACCGCCTCGTCCGGTGCCGCACCGAACCCGAGCGCGACGAGTTCCCGCGTGCGCGCCCGGCCGTCCAGGCGCAGGCGCCCGAGCTGCACGACGTTGCCCGGCCCGGCCGTCGCGTAGTGGTGCGCGAGCCTGCCCCGGTTGGCGGACAGCTCCGTCCAGCCGTCGTTGACCCCGGCGTAGCCCACCGTCGACTCCGCGAAACCGCCCGCGGCCAGCACCGCGCTCGCCGTGACCGAATCCGTCGCGACGAGCGCGCCGCCGAGCGGGAAAGCGCTGTCCGCCGTACCCTCGCCACCCAGCGCCGGATCGTGCAGCACGAACACGTGCAGCGGGCGGGTGGCGTGGAACTCCACCTCCAGCAGCACACTCGCCCGCTCGGGATCCGTCACGTACCGCGTGCTCAACGTCCAGCCGCTGCCCGTCGCGGTCTGGCGGTACGCCGGAACGCGGGGATCGGGCAGCTCGGTGCGGTGCGCGACGTCGGACACGCGCTCGACGAAGGACTGCCCATCGGTCACGATCCACTGCGTCTCACGGCTGGCCGGCGTGCTCAGATCCGGGTGGTACACCTCGGAAAGCCGCCCGCCCTGCAACGTGAACCACACCGGGCTCGCCGACCGCGCCGTGCCGAAACCGAGCTTGTCGGCCGGCGTGAACGTCGTGTCCGCGCCAGGTCCGCCGGGCGCGGCGGAACCCGGCTGCGCGCCCGCCACCGCGGGCAGCGGTGCCGCCGCCGCTGTCACCCCCACCAGTGCCGCCGCCCGGAGGAACTTCCGTCTCGAAGTCGCCATGGTCGTTCAGCTAACTCCTGATCCGGGCCGGACTCAATCCAACTAAAGACAGATTTTCTCGGGGGTTCATCCGTGCCATCATCGGTGGTGACACGAGGGGGGTGAGCATGAACCAGCTGCGGCGCGTCGCGGTGGCGAGCGCGATCGGGACGACCATCGAGTGGTACGACTACTTCATTTACAGCACGGCCACGGCGCTCGTCTTCGGCAAGCTGTTCTTCAGCACGCTCTCCCCCGCGTCCGGCACGCTGGCCGCGTTCGCCACGCTGGGGGTCGGGTTCCTCGCCCGGCCCGTCGGCGGCATCGTGTGGGGCCACTTCGGCGACCGCGTCGGGCGCAAGGCGATGCTCGTGCTTTCCCTGCTGCTCATGGGTTTCGCGACGGTCGGGGTCGGTCTGCTGCCTACCTACGGCACGGCCGGTGTGCTCGCCCCGGTGCTGCTGCTCGTGCTGCGGCTGCTGCAGGGACTGTCCGCGGGCGGCGAATGGGGCGGCGCCGCCCTGATGGCCGTCGAGCACGCGCCGGAGCGGCACCGCGGGCGGTACGGCTCCTTCTCCCAGATCGGCGTGCCCGCCGGGCTGATACTGGCGCAGCTGGTGTTCTTCGTGCTCACGAACGCGCTCAGCCAGGAGCAGTTCCGCGACTGGGGCTGGCGGCTGCCGTTCCTGTTCAGCATCCTGCTGGTCGCCGTCGGACTGGTGATCCGCTTGCGGCTGGAGGAAACCCCGGTGTTCGCCGCGCTGGAGCGGGAGCAGGCGCGTGCGAGCCGCCCGATCGTCGAGGTGCTGCGGGAGAAGCCGCGCGAAGTGCTGGTGGCGTCGGGGAGTTTCATCGCCAACACCGCGATCGGGTACGTGTTCCTCGCGTACCTGTTGTCGTACGGAACGTCGGTGCTGAAACTGAGCAACGCCACGATGCTCGTGGTGGTGATCATCGGCAGCGTCACGTGGCTCGCGAGCATCGTGGCGGCGGCGACGTGGTCCGACCGCGTGGGGCGAAAGCCCGTGTACCTGTGGGGTTCGGTGCTGCTCGTGCTGTGGCCGGTGCCGTTCTTCCTGCTCGTCGACACGCGCCAGCCCGTGTTGCTCGTCGTCGCGGTCGTCGTGCTCAACATCGGGCTCGGCGCGACGTACGGGCCGCAGTCGGCGCTGTACTCGGAGCTGTTCGAGCCGCGCCACCGGTACAGCGGCGCGTCGTTCTCCTACGCGGTGGGAGCGGTGCTGGGCGGCGGGTTCGCCCCGCTGATCGCGACCGCGCTGCGCAACGCGACCGGCACCTCGCTGTCGGTCTCGCTGTACATGGTCGCGGTGGCGTTGCTCAGCCTGGGCGCCGTGCTGGCCTTCCGGCCGCCTCGAGCTCGCGCAGCACCCGAGGCCACGCTGCGCTCTCCGGGTCGATGAGCTCGAAGTGCGCGATGCCCGGCAGCAGCACCAGTCGGACGCGCGGATGGGAGTCTACATAGGACTTACTTACTGACGACGGTACGCCGGTGTCTTCGGTGCCGTGAACCAGCGCCACGGGTGCGGCGGGCTCGTCGAGCCGGACGGGGTCGAGGTCGGGACGGGTTTCGGCGGGGCCGCCGAGGAACGCGCGCACCGCGCCGTCGCCCAGGTTCGCGTCGTCCGCCTGCCGCAGGTCGGCGACCGGGGCGAGCGCGACCGTGCCCAGCAGCCCGGCGGGCGGGCATGTCACCGCGACCCACAGCGCGAGGTGGCCGCCCGCGGAATGCCCTGCGAGCACGACACCCTCCCCCGGCAGCTCGCCGGGCAGGAACTCCAGCGCTCGCTTGACGTCCTCGGTGCAGGCGTCGGGGTTTCCCGGCTCACGCCGGTACTCCAGGGACGCGACCGGCCACCCCTCGGCACGCAACGCCGCGGCCATCGGCCGGGTGTGCGTGCGGTCGTAGCGCGGGCGCCAGAAACCGCCGTGGATCAGGACAAGAGCGGGGTGACGGACCTCGCGCGGGCGCCAGATGTCGGCCGCCTGGTCCGGACTCGCCCCGTACCGGACGACTTCGTCGGGGTCAGGGCCCGGCCTGCCGAGAATGGAACGGTCCATGAGTCCACTCTAGACTTCAACCGAAGCTGTATAGCGCGTCACGCAGGAACAAGCGCGTCTCGGCCGGGGGCAACGCCGCGGTGGTGGCCCGTCGCCACAGCGTCTCGTAGTGCCGCACCTCGTCGCTCCACGCCAGCTCGTTGCCCTTGCGCGTGAAGGCGAAGTCGAGGTGACCCGGTTCCTGCCCGGGCAGTGGCGGGGCGGCGAGGCGCAGCAGCACGAACCGCTCCAGGATTCCGGTTTCCGGGATCGCCGTGGACCGCAGCGGCCGCGGCAGGAACGGCACGATCTGGATCACCACGTTGGGCCACTTCTTGGACAACGAGATGATGTGCTCGATCTGGTCGCGCATCACGGCTTTGCTGCCCTGCACACGCCGTACGCACGACTCGCTGAGCACGACGTGCACCTGCGGCGGGTCGTCGCGGAACAGCACCTGCTCCTGCCGCGCGAGCCGTGCCTTGATCGCGTGCGGGGTGGCGCTGGCCGTCCCGGCTCCGTGCGGGAACTCGGCCTCCATGTAGCCGCGGGACTGGAGCAGTTCGGGGATCTGCTCCGTCGCGACGTGCCGGATGAGCGCCGCGTCCTCTTCGAGGTCGATGTAGCGGCGGTACGGCTCGGAGTAGATGGAACGGTACCCGGACCAGCGGCCGCGCTGGGAGGTGTCGGCCTGCAGCCGCAGTGCGAGTTCGGCGATTTCGCCGTCCTCCACGCCGTAGACGGACAGCAGGCGGTTCAGGTCGTCGACCTCGATCCCGGTGTCACCGCTCTCCAGTCTGGCGATCTTGTTCTGCACGCTGCCCGCGCTGGACCGCGGCCAGACGGACGCTCCCGCGTCGCGCTGCGTGATGCCGCCGCGTTCCCGCAGATGGCGCAGCAGCGCGGCGAGTTGCAGTTTCCGGGCGGTGGGGGTGCGGGCCCGTGAAGACACAGGGTTCACTATCTTCCGCTTCTGCCGGCATCGGGCTGACTCCGCATTCTCGCTGATGAGCGGTGGTCAGGCAAGGTGGTCGCGTGCCCGCTGGAATTGCGCGGAGCTGGAAGTTTTCGGGGAGTTTCGGCCGGATCCGCGCACCCGCGTCCACTGTGGAATCCGTAGGATGGCCCCGTGATCGACGACGAGACGCGCTGCCCGTGTGGTTCCGGGGAGACCTACGGGGCGTGCTGCGGCAGGCTGCACCGCGGTGAGGCGAGCGCGAGCACTGCCGAACAGCTCATGCGCTCGCGGTTCAGCGCTTTCGCCGCGGGCGAAACGGATTACCTGTTGCGGACTTGGCATCCGCGCACGCGCCCGGCGACGCTGGAGCTGGACCCCGGCCTGCGGTGGACACGGCTCGACGTGCTGTCCGCTTCGGGCGGGTTGTTCGACTCGGCGGGCGAAGTGGAGTTCCGCGCGCACTACCGGCAGGACGGGCGGCCCGGCTCGATGCACGAGCGCAGCACGTTCACGCGCGTGGACGGGCAGTGGGTGTACGTGTCGGCGGTGGAGTAGCTCCTGAACGCCGACCAACGGGCGTAGGCCCGGCAGCGAGTGGGTACGTCGGAGGCATGGCCGAATTCGAACGGGAGCGCGCGATGCCCGCGCCCGCAGAGCAGGTGTTCGCCGTGGCCGCCGACGTCGACCGGCTGAACCGGTGGCTGCCCGGCACGATCAGTGTGCACCCGGCCGAGCCGCCGGGTCTCGACGTGGACGTGCACGACCCGGACGGGGACCGCGAAGCGCCCGGCATCCTCGCCGCCCGGCGTGACCAGCTGCGGCTGGAGTGGGGCAGGCGCGGCAGCGGCGACTACACCGGCTGGCTGCAGGTCTCCTCCGCCGAGCAGGGCCGCAGCTACGCGACGCTGCACCTGTCCTTCCACGGTGACCAGCCCGCCAACCACGGCGGCCACCCGGCGGAGGAGGTGGCGCAGCGCCTGGACGAGGCGCTGGCCAAGCTGGCGGACCTGGTCTTGGCGGGGGCTTGACGCCTCCCGTCGGGGTGACGGCGGGGAGTGACACCATTGTGTAGTGCGCGGGCGGTGGGGCTGGCGTGGCACCACGGCCCGGGGCGCGAGGCGGGGCTCGGTGAGGTTGGAGCCCGCCGGGGGCGTGGGGCCAGTTCGGCGGCGGCCGGGAGCGCGGCGGGCCGCGGGGGCCATTCGGGCGGAGGCTGCCGCCCAGCCGAGCCACGGACCACCCCGGCGCAGGCCCAAGCCCGCCGGGGACCTGGGGCCATTTCGGCGCAGGTCCGGAGCGCGGCGGGCGCGGGGGCCATCCGGGCGGAGGCTGCCGCCCAGCCGAGCCACGGACCACCCCGGCGCAGGCCCGAGCCCGCCGGGGGCCCGGGGCCATTCGGCCGAGGCCGCGGCGGGCCACGGGACCATCCGGGCGGAAGGCCGCAGCCCGGCCGAGCCACGGGCCTCCCGGCGCACGCCGCAGCCCGACGGAACCACGCTACTTCCGCGCAGGCCGGAGTCCGCGTGGGCGGGACGGTATCGGCGGCGTCCTGGCGCCCGTGGGCGGGCCACGGAACGGTGGGTCCTGACACGGCCACGGGGACCAGGCGGGGCGTGACAGACCGCCGGGCCCGGCGGGGGCAGGACACATCCGCCGAGGGGCATGGAGCTGGTGTCGGGGCGCCCCCGGAAGCTACGGACGTGTCAGCGGGGCCTGCCCTCGCCAGGTGCCACGGAACCGTCGCTGCGGCACGTCACCCGCCGGGCCACAGGACCCCGGCGGGAGCACGACCACCCCCGCGGATCACAGGACCCCGGCGGGAGCACGACCACCCCCGCGGATCACAGGACACCGGCGGGAGCACGACACACCGCTGCGGGCCACAGGACCCCGGTGAGGCGCGACACCCCACCGGGCCACAGGACCCCGGCGCGAGCGCGACACCCCACCGGCCCACAGTCCCCGGGAGCGCGGCCCCCACGGGTCACGGGACGATGGAATCCACGTACCCGCCGTCGACGCGTACTGCTGCGCCTGTCGTCGCCGAGGCTTGGGGGGAGCTCAGGTACACCACCATGTTCGCGATCTCCTCGGGCTCTATCAGGCGCTGCAGCAGCGACTGCGGCCGGTGCCGCCGCATGAACTCGCGCTGTGCCTCGTCCCACGGGAGGTTCCTGTCGACCAGCTGGTAGACGAACTCCTCGACCCCACCGGTGTGCGTGGGCCCCGCGATGACCGCGTTCACCGTGACCCCGCTGCCCGCGGCCGCCTTCGCGAAACCGCGGGAAACGCCCAGCAGCGCCGTCTTCGACACGCCGTACTGGATCATCTCGGCGGGGATCACCACGGCCGAATCACTGGCGATGTACTGGATCCTGCCCCAGCCGCGCGTCATCATGCCCGGCAGGTACGCGCGCGTCAGCCGGACGGCCGCGAGCACGTTCACCTCGAAGTAGCGCCGCCACTCCTCGTCGGTGATCTCCAGCGGCGGGGTGGCGCCGAAGATGCCCAGGTTGTTCACGAGGATGTCCACAGTGGACAGTCGCTCGGTCACGGCGCGGGCGCCCTCCTCGGTCGCGACGTCCGCCGCCAGCGGGATGACGTCGGCGCCCTCCACCTCGGCCCGCAGCTGCTCCGCGGCCTTCGTCACGCTCGCCTCGGTGCGCCCGTTGACGGCGACCCGCGCGCCGGCGCGGGCCAGGCCCGCCGCGATCGCCGCACCGATCCCCTGCGTCGATCCCGTCACCAGCGCCGTCCTGCCTTCGAGCGACAACCGCATCCACCCGGCTCCTTTCCGTTACCCGCTTTCCGATGCTAGGACCCTGGAGTTCCGCCCGCTAGCTGACTAAGGTCAGATAAATGGACGAGCTCGCCGTGGTCCGCCGGTTCAACCGGACGGTGACGCAACGCGTCGGTGCCCTCAACGACGCCTACCTGTCACGGGACCGGCCGCTCGGCCAGGCCCGGGTCCTCTGGGAAATCGGGCCGAACGGCTGTGACGTGCGGGTCCTGCGGGAACGGCTCGACCTCGACTCCGGTTACCTGAGCAGGCTGTTGCGGGCGCTGGAGCACGCCGGGCTGGTGGTGGTCGGGCCCAGCGACGGCGACGGCCGCGCCCGCACCGCGCGGCTGACCCGGCGCGGCCGGGCCGAACGCGAAGCGCTCGACACCCGGTCGGACGAACTCGCGGCCTCGATACTCGCCCCGTTGAGCGAACGGCAGCGCACCCGGCTGGTCGACGCGATGGCCGAGGTCGAACGCCTGCTCACCGCCTCCACGGTCGAAGTCGCGGCCGTCGACCCGGGCGGGCCGGCGGCCCAGAAGTGCCTGGCGGCGTACTTCGCGGAGATCGGCGAGCGCTTCGACGACGGGTTCGAGCACGCCAGGTCCCTCACCCCCGACGAGACGGTGATGGCCCCGCCGGACGGGCTGTTCCTCGTCGCCACGCTGCACGGCGAGCCCGTGGGCTGCGGCGGTTTCGTGGTCCAGGACGATGGCGCCTCGGCGTACCTCAAGCGGATGTGGGTCTCGTCGGCCGTGCGGGGGCTGGGGCTCGGGCGGCGGCTGCTGGCCGAGCTGGAGCGACGGGCCGCGGCGGGTGGCGCGCGACGGGCCCGGCTGGAGACCAACCGCGCGCTGCGCGAAGCGATGGGGCTGTACCGGGCGGCGGGCTACGAGGAGGTGGCGCCGTTCAACGACGAGCCGTACGCGCACCACTGGTTCGAGAAGGAGCTTCCCGGGTAACGAGCGTTCCGTGAAGCACGTCGTCGCGTTCCGCCCGCTCAAGCTGGGCGATTTCCTGGTCGTCGTGCCCGCGTTGCGGGCGGTCCGGCGCGCGTGGCCGGAGCACGAGCTCGTGTTCGCCACCAACGAGTGGCTGCGCCCCGTCGTCGAGCTCGCCGGGTGTGTCGACACCCTGCTGCCGACACACGGGATGAAGCCGCTCGACGAGCGCTACGCGCACCCGGACGTCGCGGTCAACCTGCACGGCACGGGCCCGCACAGCACCGCGGTGCTCGACGCGCTGGAACCACGCCGCCGCATCGGGCATTCCGGGCATGGCTGGCCCGGGCCGGAGTGGCTCGACGACATCCACGAACGCGAGCGCTGGTGCCGGATGCTGCGCGCACACGGCATCCCGGCGGACCCGGACGACTTCCTGTTGCGACCGCCGCCGGTGCCCAGCCCCGCTCCCGGGGCCGTGCTCGTCCACCCCGGTGCGGCGTACGGGAGCAAGCGGTGGCCGTTGTCGCGGTACGCCGACGTGGTGCGGGAACTGCGGGGCGAGGGCTGCCGGGTGGTGCTGACGGGCTCGGCGGCGGAGCGCGAGCTGGCCATGGAACTCGCGACCAGAACAGGTTTGCCGCACGACGACGTGCTCGCCGGGGACACGGATCTGTCCACTTTGGCCGCACTCGTGGCCGCCGCACGCCTGGTCGTCTCGGGGGACACGGGGATCGCGCACCTGGCGTACGCGTACCGCACGCCGTCGGTGACGCTGTTCGGCCCGGTTTCGGCCCGGCACTGGGGACCGCCGGCGGACGGCCGGCACCGCGCGCTGTCCGCGGACGCCGACCGCCGCGGCGACCCGTTCGCCGCCGAGCCCGATCCGGCACTGCTCGGCGTGAGCACGGCCGAGGTGATCGCCGCCGCCGTCGCGCTCCTGGGCAGCCCCACAGGCGGCGGCCGCGGTTAGGGCACGAGGATCGCCCTGCCGCGGATGCGGCCCGCGTCCAGGTCGTCGATCGCGTCCTGGAAGCGGTCGAGCGGGTACTTCGTCGTGTGCAGCTTCACCTGGCCGCGCGCGGCGAGCACCATCAGCTCGCACAGGTCGGGGTAGCTGCCCACCAGGTTGCCGATGAAGTTGATCTCCGTCGAGATGATGTCGATCGTCGGTACGTCGAGGTTCTCGCCATAGCCGACGACGTGGTAGTCGCCCGCCCGGCGCAGCATCGCCACCCCGTCCCGCGTCGCGCCGCCCTCGCCGACGAAGTCGAGCACCACCTCCGCACCCTGCCCGCCGGTGAGGTCCAGCACCTCCTCGACGTGGTCCCCGTCCGCGACGACCCCGTGGTCCGCCCCGATCGCCACGGCGAGCTTCACCGCCTCCGGATTCCGGTCCACCACCACCAGTTCCGCGGCCGTGATCGCCTTCAGCACCTGGATCCCGATGTGCCCCAGCCCGCCCGCGCCGATCACCACGCACCGCGAGCCGGGCGGCAGGGTCCTGGCCGCCTTCGCCGCCGCGTGGTAGGCGGTCAGCCCGGCGTCGGCGAGCGCGGCGACGTCCGCGGGCTCCAGCGAGTCGTCGATCTTCACCACGCTCCGCGCCGACGTCTTCAGGTACTCCGCGTACCCGCCGTGGGTGTCGATGCCGGGGAACTGGCTCTGTACACAGTGGACATCGTCGCCGCGGCGGCACGCCGGGCACAGCCCGCAGGTGATCAACGGGTGCACGATCACCTTGTCCCCCTCCGCGACGTTGGTGACCGCGCTGCCGACGGCGTGCACCCACCCGGCGTTCTCGTGGCCGATCGTGTAGGGCAACGCCACTCCGGACTTCTCCGCCCACTGCCCTTCCAGGATGTGCAGGTCCGTCCGGCACACCCCGGCGCCGCCGATCTTCACGATGACGTCGAAGGGCCCGGTCACCTCGGGCTCGGGCACCTCGGCCGCCCGCAGCGGCTCGTGGTAGCCGACGACCTGGATGGCTTTCATGACGCTTGCTCCTTCATGTCGTAACGGGTGCGCAGCAGGCCCCGGCAGAAGTGCGCGTTGCCCTCGATCGAAATCCGGATGGAACGGGCGAACCTCAGGCGCAGCGGGATTTCCTCGCGCGGGTACGGGTGCCCGCGGTCGTCGACCAGCACGGGCTCGGCGGGACCGGTGCCGAACCCGAGCGCCTCCCGGCGGCGCAGCAGCGCGTGCGTCGCCGGGGTGTCCGGCAGGTCACCGAGGACGAGCCCGTGCAGTTCCGCGCCCTCGCGGGCGAACGGCGTCAGCGCACGCTCCATCGCCGCCGCGTGCGCCTTGCGCCGGAACGTCAGCCGCAGCTCGTCGAGGCTCGTGTCCGCCTCGTCGCCGAACGTGCCGCGGTAGCCCGCGTCGGCGGCCAGACCGCGGTTGATCAGGTCCGAGTCGTGGTGGTCGTCGAGGACCACTGTCACGCGCGGCGCCAGTTCCGCCAGCACGTCCTTCGCGTCGGACGCCATCAGGTAGGCGAAGTTCGGCGAGCAGAACGAGGACGGAAGTCGCAAGTGGACGATCAGCTCGTCCCCGGCTTGCTCGATCGAGTGCACGAAACCGAGGTCGGTGATCGGCTCGTCGAGCTCCGGGTCGTAGACGGAATTCAGCGCCTCACGCGCCTTGGCGACAAGCGAACTCATGCCACCGACACCGCCTGAGTCTCGACCTCGGGCAGCCGCAACGCTTCCGGCACTTCGATGTCGTACATCTTCGCCGCGTTCAGCCCGAGGATCTTCTTCTTCTGCGCCACGGTCAGCGGCGCGTACTCGGTCATGTCCTCCGGGATCTGGAAGTCCACGAACCGTTCGACCAGCCACCGCGGCGTCCACAGCGCGTAGTCGCTGGAGAACTGGATGCGGTCCTCGTCGAGCCAGTACAGCAGTTCGCCGATGATCTGCGCGAAGTACCGCGGCCGGGTGTGGATGAACGGGATCGCGACCGCGAGCCCGGCGTGCACGTTCGGCTCCTGGGTGGCGATCCAGCAGAAGTCCTCCAGCCGCGGCAGCCCGCAGTGCTCGACCACGAAGTTCAGGTCCGTGAAGTCCGTGGCGACCTTGTCCACGTCCGCGACGTCGAACGCGTCGCGGTCCAGCGGCCGGATCGTCGGCCCCTTGTGCACGTGGATGTTGCGGATGCCCAGTTCCTGGCAGGCTTCCAGGTACCGGTAGGTCCACGGGTCGTCGAGCTTGTAGCCGCGCGAATTCCCCTGCCACTCGGCGGTGTACAGCTTGACGCCCTTGAGCCCGAAGCGTTCCGCGTCACGCCTCAGCTGCCGCAGCCCGTCCTCGCCGAACCGCGGGTCGAAGTAGTGGTTGTAGGTCAGCTTGTCCGGATGTGCCTGCGCGAGCGCGAACGCCTCCTCGGTCTGGCCGAAACCCGTGCGGTAGAAGGCGCCGAGCCGGGCGGGCTGGAACACGGCGTGGTCGACGTAGCCGTCCTCGAAGAGGTCCTTCATCAGCCGCTCACCGCCGTAGTAGAGGTACTCCTCGTACGTCCACAGCTCGGATTCCGGGCTGAGGTTGCGGTGGTAGTCGTAGAAGCAGTCGATGAACTGCTTGCCGTGGATGTTCAGCTGGTTCTCCGGCCGCGCGTCCCACAGGGCGATGTGCGCGTCCACGATGAAGTACTGCTCGCCGTCCTTGGTGTACACGGGTCCTCCGTAGTCGCGTGACTGCTGTGGCACGTTCGACGGCGACGCTAGGCACCGGCCGCGGCGAGCGGGGGCGGGCGGCGTCTCAATTTGAGACAAGTGGGTGACCGGGGCCACGGCTCCCGCCGGGTACCGTGGCGGAGCAGGCCGCAGCGACGCGAGCTTGGAGGTGCGGGAAGTGGCTCACGAACGCCCCGTGGCGGTTCCGGCGAGGCTGCGCGCGTCCTGGCAGCGCAGCGAGCGTTACGGCGTCCCGCCCGACGAGGTGCAGCCCGTGTTCACCGGCACGGTCGACGAGGGCTCGCTGTTCTACGAGTGCGGCAGCGAGGTGCTGCGCGGCCTGCACGCGACGCTCGCCAACGAGCCGGTGAGCCTCATGCTCACCGACAGCGAGGGCTTCGTGCTCAGCCGGTTGTGCGGCGACAGCACGATCCTGCGCTCACTGGACCGCGTGCACCTCGCGCCGGGGTTCTCCTACGCCGAGCGCAACGCGGGCACCAACGGCCTCGGGCTCGCCCTCGCCGACCGCGCGCCGTCCCTCGTCAGCGCCGAGCAGCACTACTGCTCCGGGCTGTGGGGTTACACGTGTGCCGCGGCTCCCGTGCTCGACCCGGCGACGGGCGCGTTGCTGGGCAGCGTCAACCTGACCACGTGGTCGCAGTCGTCGAAGGAGCTGCTGCTCGCGGTGGCGCAGGCCGCGGCGGGCAACACCGCGGCGCTGATGATGGCGCGGGGTTCCGGCCACGCCGCCCGGCCCGCCCCGCGTGGCGAGGTGTTCCGCGTCTACAGCGACCGGCTGCCCGAGCCGCGGCTGTCCGGGGCGTGGCAGGACGCGCTCGCCGAGGCGGAGGGCGCGATCGCGCGGGGCAGGGTCGTGGTGGTGAGCGGGGAACCGGGCGTGGGCAAGACGGTGCTCGCCTCGGCGGCCCGGCGCGCGGTGCGGCCGCGGGAGCGGGTGCTCAACGCGCGCCCGCCCGCGCCGCAGGACGCTGACGCGTGGCTGGCGCTGTGGACGCCCGAACTCGGCAAGCCCGACACGTGCGTGATCATCTCCGGGGTCGACGCACTGCCGGTGTCCGCGGCGGAGGAGCTGGCGGCCGCGCTGTCCGCGGTGCCCGCGGCGGTGCCGGCGCCGTTCACGCTGACCGCCGAGGACCCGGCAGCGATTCCGGACGTGCTGGGCGAACTCGCCGACACCGTCGTCGAAGTGCCCGCGCTGCGGTACCGGCCGGACGACGTGGAGCCGCTGGCGCGGTCCTTCGCCGGGCGGTCGCGGTTCACCCCGGCGGCGATGCGGGCCTTGCAGGCGTACCAGTGGCCGGGGAACGTGCGGCAGCTGCGGGACGTCGTGCGGCAGGCGGCGACCCGCGCGGACGTGATCGACACGCGCCACCTCGCGCCGGAGGTGTTCACCGGCGGCACGCGGCGGCTGACGCGGATGGAGGCCGTCGAGCGCGACGAGATCGTGCGCTGCCTGACCCAGCCGGGCGCGAGCGTCGCCAAGGCGGCGTCACTGCTGGGCATGAGCCGCGCGACGATCTACCGCAAGATCGCCCACTACGACATCAAGGTCCCCGGCCGGAGCAGGCACGGCTGATCAGTCCACAATGGTCACCGTGGCGACCTCGGTCAGCCCCGACACGCGCAGCACCCTGGACAGCAGCGAGGGCGCGACGATCCGCACGTCGTGGTCCTCGGTGCAGGCGAACAACGTCGACAGCGCCGAGCTGTCCAGGTAGTCGATCCGGGTCAGGTCCACCGTGACCGGACCGGTCCCCCGCACGGCCGCGGCGAGCGCGGCGCGGAACTCCTCCGCGTTGGTCAGGTCGATCTCCCCGGTGAGGGTGAGCACGCGGCCGCCGTCGGGGGCTTCGCTCAGCGAAGTCGTGAAAGCGGTGGGCATTTACCTGGTCCTCCACTGCAGGGTCACGGTCGTGCCGTCCTCGGAAGTGTCGACGGTGACCGCGCTGGCCAGCGCCCGCATCAGGTCGAGGCCCCGGCCGCGCAGCACGTGGTTGTCCGGCGGCGGGATCCGCCACCGGCCGCTGTCGGTGACGACGACGGTCAGCAGGCCGTCGTCCACCTTCGCGCTGAGCCCGACCTCGCGGGCCGAGTCCGGGTAGGCGTGCTCGACCGAGTTCGTGCACGCCTCGCCCACGGCCACGACCACGTCCTGCACCAGGTGCGGGTCCAGCCCGCTGCGGGCGCACCACTCCCGCAAGGCGGCACGCATCAGCGCGAGGCTTTCCGGCTCGGCGGGGAAGGTCTGCGCGTAGTCCGACACGGGCCTGCGGTACAGCAGCAGCGCGACGTCGTCGTCGTAGCCGCATTCCGGCCGCAGTTCGCTCATCAGCCGCGACGCCAGGTCTTCGAGCTCAGCGGAGCGCCCCGCTTTCGCGATCTCCCCGGCCCGGTCGATGCCCTCGTCGAGCGACTGGCGGCGGCGCTCGACGAGACCGTCGGTGTACAGCAGCACCGCGCCCGGCGGCACGACGGCCGTCGCCTCGCGCCGCGGCCGCCCGATGCCGACCGCGAGCGGCACCCCGCCCGCCTCCTCCAGGCACCGCACGGCACCCGTCGCGTCGACGAGGATGCCGGGCAGGTGCCCGGCGCTGCTGTAGGTGAGCGTGCCGGCCTCCGGGTCGAGCACCCCGCAGAACACCGTCGTGCAGGACGCGCCGGGCAGCTGGTCGGCGAACCGGTCGAGCGCGGTGAGCGTGTGGCGCGGCCCGCCGTCCTCCAGCAGCAGGGCCCGGCACGCGCTGCGCAGCTGCCCCATGACCGCGGCCGCGGGCAGGCCCCGGCCCACGCAGTCGCCGACGACGATGCCGGTGCGCCCGTCGGGCAGCGGCACGACGTCGTACCAGTCGCCGCCCACCTCCAGCGGCGGCGTGGCGGGCTCGTAGCGCACGGCGTACCCGGCGGGCAGCTTCGCCGGGCCCAGCACCGAGCGCTGCAACGCGAGCGCGACCGCCCGCTGCTGGTCGGAGCCGTACGCGCGGCGCAGTGCCTGCGCGAGCGTGCCGCACAGCAGCGCGAACAAGGTCTCGTCCTGCTCACCCAGCGGCCGCGCCGGGTCGGGTTCCAGCCAGATCGCCAGCTGCCCGTCGGGGTGGTCCACCGTGGTGCCCACGCCGGGGGCCGTCTTCGGGCCGGTGGCGTGCCCGGGGTGCAGCGGAGGCAGCGCACGCAGGTCCTCGACCGTCTTGCGCAGTGGCCCCGGCAGGTCGTCCCACGACGCGGCACCGTCCTCTGTGGACACCGCAGAGGGCGCGGCGCCGGTGCGCCAGGTCACCGCCAGCACCCGCCGCGCACCCCACTGCGCGCGGAGGAACTCCAGCGCCTGCTGCACGACCTCGGGTTCGGCCGCCGCGCCCGCCAGGCGCTGGCTCAGCGCCGAGAGAGCGCTTTCCCGCTGCACGGCGTACCGCTCGGCCGTCACGTCGCGGACGGTGCCCACCACGCGGCGGCGGGACTGCTCGTCGTGGACCGCGTTGTAGTTCACCGCGGTCCACACGCGGTGCCCGTCGCGGTGCCGCAGCGGCAGCACGGCGCTGCCCGAGGGCTCGGCGAGCATCCGCTCCAGTGTGCCGCGCACTTCGGCGTGCCCGCCGGGGTCCTGCTCCGCGTCGGGCCACCACGGCTGCTCGACGGGGTAGGGCACGCCTTCGGGCCCGTAGCCGAGCAGTTCGCCGAACGCCGCGTTCACCTCGACGACCGTGCCCTCCTCGTCGGCGACGAAGAACCCCTCCTGCAAGGAGTCGATCAACGCGGAGCGCCAGCGCGCGTGCTGCCCGCGCACCCGCGCCAGCTCCACAGTGGACCGGACGCGCGCGAGCAGCTCACGGGCGGAGAACGGCTTGACCAGGTAGTCGTCGGCGCCGGCGGCGAGCCCCTCGATCGCGGCCTCCTGCCCGGCACGCGCGGACAGCAGCAGCACCGGCACCCCCGCCGTGCGCGGGTCGGCACGCAGCGCCGCGAGCAGCCCCAGCCCGTCGATCCCCGGCATCATCACGTCGCTGACGAGCAGGTCCGGCGGATCGGCGCGGACCGCGGCGAGCGCGGCCGCGCCGTCGCCCACGGCCCGCACCCGGTAGTGCGGCCGCAGCAGGCGGACCAGGTACTCGCGCATGTCGGCGTTGTCGTCCGCGATGAGGACCCGCGCGTGCCTGCTGTCCTGCCCGGCGGGCTCGTCCGGGGGCTCACGGTCTCCCGAGGTCTCGCCGGGCAGCCAGCGCAGCGCCTCCTGGACGAACGCCTCCGCCGACTGCGGGGAGAGCTCGGTCTGGGGCGTGGTCACCACCTGGTTGCCCGGCAGGTGCGCCGAGCCCGGCCGCAGCCGGATGGTGAACGTCGTGCCCACCCCGGGTTCGCTCTCGGCGGTGATCGTGCCGCCGTGCAGGTGGACCAGTTCCCGCACGAGCGCCAGCCCGATGCCGCTGCCCTCGTTGGAACGCGCCCGCGCGGTGGGGATCCGGTGGAACCGCTCGAACAGCCGGGGCAGCTCGTTCGCCGCGATGCCGACGCCGGTGTCCGAGACCGTCACCACGGCCTCGCCCGCCTCCTCGCGCACCGCCACCCGGATCGCGCCGTCGAAGGTGTACTTCACGGCGTTGGACAGCAGGTTGAGGACGACCTTCTCCCACATGGCGCGGTCGGCGTACACGGGCGAGGACAGCGGGCGGCAGTCGACCTCGAACTCCAGGCCCGCCTTCTCCACCGCCGCCCGGAACAGGCTCGCCAGCTCGGCGGTCTCGCGCGCCAGGTCGACCGGCTCGTACCGGGCCTGCATCCGGCCCGCCTCGATGCGGGAGAAGTCGAGCAGGTTGTTCACGAGCCTGCCCAGCCGCAGCCCGTTGCGGTGCAGCACCTCGACCTCCTCGCGGAGGCCCTCGTCGGTCAGCCGCTCACGCAGCTCGTTCGCCGGGCCGAGGATGAGGGTCAGCGGGGTGCGGAACTCGTGGCTGACGTTGGCGAAGAAGCGCGTCTTGGCTTCGTCGAGCGCGGCCAGCTCCTCGGCCCGACGCTGCTGCTCCTGGTAGGCCACCGCCGAGTTGACCATCGCGGCGGTCTGCTGCGCGACGAGGCCGAGGAAGGTGCGGTAGGACTCGTCGAGCCGGCGCCGGGCGCTCGCCGCGAGCACCATGACGCCCACCGTGCCGGCGCCGGTCTCCCCCGGCAGCGGCAGCACCACCGCCTCGGCGGGCGGCCGCGCCCAGCCGCCGGACGGCAGCTCGCCGAAGCGGGCGGCGACGTCGGTGACGACGCGTGCCTCCCCGTCCTCGAGCACTTCCGCCAGCGGCCAGCCTTCCGGTGGCCGCACCGGCGCCGGGCTCACCGCCGCCCGCTCCAGCCGCTCGTCCGGGCCGCGCAGGTGGATCTCGGCGAACGGCACGTCCTCGGTGGCGCCGGACAGCACGTCGGCGACCTGCGCGCACGCCTCCGGCACGGTCCTGGCGCCGCCCGCCCGCGCCGCCAGGTCCCGCAGCGTGCCGAGGCGCCGTTCGCCGATCACCCGCCCGGTGGTCTCGCTGACCGCGGTGAACACACCCCGCACCGTGCCGTCGTCGTCGTGCAGCGGGCTGTAGGAGTAGGTGAAATACGCCTCCTCCAGGTAGCCGTGCCGGTTCATCGGCAGCAGGAGGTCCTCGGACCAGGTGGCCTCACCCGTGTCGAGCACGCCGCGCAGCATCGGGCCGATGATGTGCCAGATCTCGTGCCACACCCGCTCACCGGGCTGGTCCAGCGCCGGGTGCTTCGCGCCGAGCAGCGCCGCGTAGGCGTCGTTGTAGAACACCCGCAGCTCCTCGCCCCACCACAGGACCATGGGGAACCGCGAGGTGAGGCAGATGCGCACGGCCGTGCGCAGGCTCGTGGGCCAGCGCGCGGGAGGTCCCAGCGGCGAGGACTCCCAGGCGTGGTCCCGCATCCTGGCCGCCATCCTGCTGTCCCCCGGGAAAAGCGCGCCGAGGCCACCGCTCATCGCCACTCCTTTCGGGGTTGTGACCCTACCCGTTCTCCCTGCTTCCCACGCGCACGGAAACGAACCCCGGTTCGGGTGAGAGGCTGTCGCGGCGGGCGCGGAGGCATTAGGGTGTGCGCTCCGCGTCGTGCTGCCGGGAAGGACCACATGATCACGCTGAAGAGGCTGCCGTTCGGCAAGGTCCGGGTGACCTTCTCGCTGGAGAAGGACCAGCCGCCGGGGACGACGAGCGTCGTGGGCTGCTTCAACGACTGGCGGCCGGGCAGCCACGTCCTGCGCCGCCGGTCCAACGGGCGCAAGTCCGCCTCGGTGACGTTGCCGGAGGGCAGTGTCGTGTCGTTCCGCTACCTGTCCGAGGGTGGCCGGTGGACCGACGACCCGGCGGTGCCCGATCGGGACCACGACGGCAACAACCGGCTCTCGGTCTGAATCCGTCGGCTCGCGTTCGGCCCGTGTTCGCCGGGGGCCGCTAGATTCCGCGGCATGGCTTCCCGTACCGCTGTGTCACTGGCCGTCGGCGCGCTGCTGGCGTGCGGCCTCGCCGCGCCGCAGGCCGCCGCCGCCACGCCGGCGCACTCCTGCTCGCGCTGGGTGGACATCGACTCGTTCTCCGACGCACTCGACAAGACGACCTTCGACGGCACGTTCGTCGGCAACCTGTCCGCGCTCGCGGTCGACCGCGACGGCGACCTCGCCGCGTTGTCCGACCGGTCCGCGCTGTTCACGCTCGACCGCCGGACGCGGCAGCCGGAGAGCGTCGTACCGCTCGCCGACGAGAACGGGCAGCCGCTGGACTCCGAGGGCCTGGCCGTCGACCGTGACGGCACCCGTCTGGTCACGTCCGAGACCGAGCCGTCGGTGCGCCGGTACGCCCCCGACGGCAGGCTGCTGGGCCGCCTCCCGGTGCCGGACGCGCTGCGCGTGGCCCCGGCCGGGCGTGCCACCTCGAACGCGACGTTCGAAGGGCTGACACTGCAGCCCGGCGGCCGGACGCTGGTGGCGTCGATGGAGCAGCCGCTGTCCGGCGACCAGGCCGACCTGGTGCGCTTCCAGACGTGGCAGCGCACGCGGGGCGAGTTCGCGCTGGCCGCCCAGTACGCCTACCGCGTCGATGTCGGCCTGGGCGTCGCCGAGGTGACCGCCACCGGCGACGGGCGGCTGCTCGTGCTGGAGCGCGGCTTCACCAGCGGTGTCGGCAACACCATCCGCCTCTACCTCGCCGACCCGCGGGGCGCGACCGATGTCAGCGGCGTGGACGAACTGTCCGGTCAGGACGTGCGGCTGGTGCGCAAGACCCCGCTGGCCGACCTGGAGGACTGCCCGTCACTCGGCGCGACCGCCAAGCAGCCGCAGCTCAACCCGCTGCTGGACAACATCGAGGGCATGGCCGTCCTCGGCACCGCGCCCGGCGGGCGGCTGCGGGTGCTGCTGGTGAGCGACGACAACCAGAACGCCGCCCAGATCACCCGGCTGTACTCGCTGACGGTGGCGCTGCCGCACCGCTGAGGGGATTCGCCACGCGGGCGGGCGGGTACTTCGAGGCGATGAACCTGCATCGACTGCTCAGTGCCGCCGAGCGGGCCCGCGTGGTGGACCGGCCCGCCGGCGCCGTCGCCAAGGGGCTCCGCAAGCTGCTGCGCAACTCCCGGGTCGACGGCGCGCTGCGGGGCTCGTGGCTCGGTCACCCCGTGCACCCGCTACTCGTGACGCTGCCCATCGGCGCGTGGGTCAGCGCCGCCGTGTTCGACTTCGGGTTCGGCCAGCCGCAGACGGCGCGGCGGCTGCAGGCGCTCGGGCTCGCGGCCACCCCGCCGACCGTCCTGCTGGGACTGGCCGACTACTCGGGGCTCGACACCACGCAGCGGCGGACCGGCGCGCTGCACGCGCTCGGCAACGCCGTGGGCGCGGCCTGCTACCTCGCCGCGTGGCGGTCGGAGGACCGCACCGTGAACCGGGTCTGGAGCCTCGCGGGCCTGCTCGCCGTGTCGGCGGGCGGCGCGCTCGGCGGGCACCTGTCCTACAGCCAGGGCGCCGGGGTGCGGCGCTGGGAGTCTGTGCCGTTCCAGCGGCGCCCCCCGGTGGGCGACCCCGCGGCGGCGGGCTGGGAGCCCGCCCGGTAGCGACGGCCCGTTGCGTAGTCCGAAGTGGACGGACCGCTGAACGCGGTCGCGCCCGCTCCGGCCGGAGCGGGCGCTTGTGCCACGTCAGGCCCGGGTGGCCGCCCGTCGTGGGGACAGCAGCAGGCCGAGCAGGATCATCCCGACGGCCAGGCCGAGGTGCAGCCAGTTGTCGGCGGTGTTGACCGGCACGAAGTTCGCGGCGCTGTCGTGGTCGATCACCAGGCCGTAGATCCACAGGACCAGGTAGATCACCCCGCCGACGACGAGGTAGTTCCTGGCGCCGCCGGGTGTGCGGGCCAGCGCGAGGCCCGCGATCCCGAACAGCAGGTGCACGATGTTGTGCAGGACCGACACGGCGAACACGCCGAGCAGCATCGCCATCGAGTGGTGGCTCGCGAACGTCATCGTGTCGTAGTTCGTGGTCACGCCGGGGATGAACCCCAGGATGCCCACGAGCAGGAACACCACGCCCACCACGGCCGCGGCGACCTGCGAGGGGGCCCGGGTACGGGCGTTGACTGACGAGGTCATCGAAATCCTCCTGGGGAGTCCGGGCGGTGAAGTGACCGCAGGCTTCCCGGTCGTCGCCCGGATACTCCCGCAAGGGGTGATTTTCCTCAGTCCGCCCGCCGTGCCCGGAGCACGGCGTCGCCCACCGTCACCTCCTCCCCACCCGGATCGGTGGTGGTGCGGGGTCTCGTCTCGGCGACCTGGATCTCCCAGCCGTCGCCGAGCCGGGCCGCGACCGACTCGGGCGAGAAGTACCTGTCCACGACGTCGGGGTGGTGCCGGGCGATGTGCTCGTGGTCGTGCCCCACCACGAGCAGCGTCCCGCCGGGCGCCACCGCCGCGGCGAGCCGGGTGAGCGCCCGCTCCAGCGCGTCCCCCGGCAGGTGCAGGTAATGGGTGGTGACCAGGTCGTACCGCGACGGCGGGGTCCACGTGGTCAGGTCGGCGTGCACCCACTCGACGTCGAGGCCCTCGACCTTCGCCTGGGTGGCGGCGCGTTCGAGCGCGACGGGCGCGATGTCGGCGCCCGTGACCCGCCAGCCGTGCCGCGCGAGCCACAGCGCGTCCCCGCCTTCGCCGCAGCCCGCGTCCAGCGCCGTGCCGGGCGGCAGCCCGGCCGCCTCGGCGACGAGCTGCGGGTTGGGGCGGCCGCTCCAGATCGTGTCGGCGGAGCGGTACCACTCGTCCCAGGAGTGCTGGTCGTCGTGCACCGCCGTCACATCCCGTGCCGTCGGTCGCCGAGGACGAGCTCGGAGACCTGCCGTTCGACCGCCGCGGCCGCGCGCTGCTCCACCGCGCGGGTGGTGTCCTCCACCATCAGGTCGTTGTTGATCGCCGCTCCCGCGCCGAGGCCGGCTCCGGCCGCCACGATCACCTGTGCCCCGAGGTTGGTGACGTTGCCCGCGACCCACACGCCCGGCACGGCGGTCTTCCCGGTCGGGTCCGCGGGGACGTAGGTGCCCATGACCTGGCCGAAGACCGACTGCTCCGCGGTTTCCAGGCCCAGCGACACGAGCAGCTCGGAGCGGGCCGTCATGTGCGTGCCGACGACGACCGCCTGCCGCGGCACGACCTCACCGGTCGCCAGCCGGACGCCGGTCAGGCGGTCATCGCTGGTCTCGACCGCGGCGACCTCGCCCTCGACCACGCGGATGTCGCGGGCGGCCAGCTGCTCGCGGGCTTCGTCACCGAAGTCCGCCGCGGTGTGCCGGAACAGCACCAGGTCCCGGGTCCACTGCCGCCACAGCAACGCCTGGTGCACCGCAGCCGGCCCGGACGCGATGACGCCGACCGCCTGGTCCCGGACTTCCCAGCCGTGGCAGTACGGGCAGTGCAGCACGTCGTCGCCGAACCGCTCGGCGACGCCGGGGATCGCGGGCAGTTCGTCGACGAGCCCCGTCGTGATCAGCAGACGGCGTGCCACCACCGCCTGCCCGGTGTCGAGCGTGACGCGGAAGTGGTTGTGCGACAACGCTTCCGCCGCGGTCACCTTCGCGTCGGCGAACTCGCCGCCGTACCCGGCGACCTCCTCCCGGCCGATGGTGAGCAGTTCGCGGGGCGGGGTGCCCTCGCGGCCGAGGTAGTTGTGGATGTGCCCGGCGGGGGCGTTGCGCGGTTCGCCCGAATCCACCACGAGCACCGAGCGCCGCGCCCTGGTGAGCGCCAGCGCCCCGGCCAGCCCGGCCGCTCCCCCGCCGATGACCACCACGTCGTACTTGTCTTCCATGCCTGTCACTCCCTTCCACCGCGCACTATCCGGAGGCGGGAGGACCTTGACAAATATCTTTGCCGGTTTCGCAAAATGCCTGGCGCGCCCTGCTAGCGTCGGGGTGATGGCACGGGGCAGGGCGAAGGCCGAGCAGGCTCGTGGGGGCGGACTGGTGGAGGTGCCCGGTCTGCTGGGCCTGCACGTCGCCAAGGCCTTCGCTGCCGGGCTGCGCGCGGGGCTGGTGGTGAAGGTCATCGAGCCGGAGCCGGAGGACCGTCCCGTGCTGAGGCAGCGGCCCGCCCCCGGCACGTTCGTCGAACGGGGCAGCGAGGTCGTCGCGTGGACCACCGGTCCCGGCGACGGGCTCGTGCCCGCGTGAACTACCACTCCAGGAGGACTTCGTGACCCGTCTCGGCATTCGCATCCCGCGGGAGGCCCCGCCCGCCCGGCTCGTCGACCTGGCGCAGCGGGCGGAGCGGGCCGGGCTCGACGAGGTGTGGGTCGTCGAGGACTGCTTCTACGCCGGGGCGATCGCCACCGCCGCCACGGTCCTCGCGGCGACCGAGTCCATCGCCGTCGGCATCGGCGTGCTGCCCACCGTCGCCCGCAACCCGGCGATCGCGGCGATGGAGCTGGCCGCACTCGCCGAGCTGCACCCCGGGCGGCTGCTCCCCGGCTTCGGGCACGGCGTTCCCGCGTGGATGAAGCAGATCGGCGCGTACCCGTCGTCCCCGCTGGCCGCGCTCGACGAGACCCTCACCGCCGTGCGGCGCCTGCTGGCGGGCGAGCGGGTCTCGATGGACGGCAGGCACGTGCACCTCGACGACGTGCGGCTGGAGTTCCCGCCCGCGGTCGCGCCGCCGTTGCTGGTGGGGGTCCGCGGCCCGAAATCCCTTGCGGTGGGCGGGAAACGCGCCGACGGCACGATCCTCGCGGAGCCCGCGACGCCGGAGTACGTGCGCGCCACGCGCGAGATCGTCGGCGAGGAGCACACCATCGTCACCTACAACTGGTTCGCCCTCGACGAGGACGCCGACCGCGCCAGGGCACGCGTCCGCAAGGACCTCGTCGCGGCGCTCACGCCCAGCACCGAACCGCACCTGCGCCCGCTGCCGTTCGGCGGGGAACTCCTCGACCTCATGCGCGCGGGCCGGACGGACGAACTGCGTGACGAGTGGTTCGACCGGCTCACGATCAGCGGCCCGCTCGAACGCTGCGCCGCCGCCGTCGACGCCCTGCACGAGACGGGCAGCGAGTCCGTCGTGCTGCTACCGGTTCTGGACGAGCCCTTCGAGGACGCGATCACCGCGGCAGGCGAGCTGGTCCGCAGGAGGTGAGTCAGGCCTCTGCCGCACGCACGAGTCCCACCGGCCGTCCCCCGCCGAGCACAGGGCTGGTGGCCAGCCCGTCGAGCGATCGCGCGCCGAAACCCAGTTCTCGCAACACGCGGACGGTGACCGGCATCCGCGCCCGGTCGCCCCCGTCGGCGATCTTGACGGCCACGCCGCGCCCGTCGGGCAGCCCCACGACCTGGACGGCTTCGGCTCCGTCCTTGGCCAGCAGCCCGGGCACGGCACGCATGAGGACGGTGACGTCGCGCCGGTCGCCCGCGACCATCCCGGGGTGCGCCCGCATCGCAGCGGCGACGGTGCCCTCGGGGGTGTCCGCGGCCGCCGCGGCCAAGCGCCCGTACGCGCGGGCCATCGCGGTGAGCGAGTAGGCGAAGAGCGGGGTGCCGCATCCGTCCGTGCTCACCGCGAACGGCTCTTCTCCCACGAGTTCGGTGAGGGTGTCCTCGACGAGCCGCTGGAGCGGGTGCGCGGGATCGAGGTAACCGGCCACCGGCCAGCCGTTGACGACGCAGGTGGCGGCCATGGCGGCGTGTTTGCCCGAGCAGTTCTGCGCGAGCCGGGTCGGCGGGTGGCCCGAGCTGAGCCACCGCTCTCGTTCGGCCGCACCGTAGGGCAGGTCCGGGGTGTTCTCCAACGCCGACTCGTCCAGTCCGTACCTGGCGAGGATCCGGGCGGCGCCGTCCTGGTGCTCCGCGGCACCCGAATGGCTCGACGCGCTGAGCGCGAGGAGGTCGGCCGGCAGGGACAGCCCGGCGCGGGCCATCGCCACCGCCTGCAACGGTTTCAGCGACGAACGCGGGTACACGGGCGCTTCCGGGTCGCCGATGGCCAGAGAGGGCGTGCCGTCCGGGGAGGTCGCGACCGCCGAGCCGTAGTGGACGCATTCGACCAATCCACCGCGTGTCGTCTCGGCGACGGGCACGTGGCGCGGCGTACGCAGCCGTCCGGAGGACGCCGAGGTGGTGCTGGGAGAGGCCATCGAAGGCGTTACTTCCTCTTGAGGATCGTGTCGAGCGCGGCATCGACGGCGGACAGGTGGTCTGCCATGGCGGCAGTGGCGTCGCGGGCGTCCCCGCGTTGGATCGCTTCGAGTATCCGGCGGTGTTCCTCGTCCGAGCGGCGTTGCCGGTCCGGCACCACGCTCAGCGCTCCGGACTGGCGGGCCAGCGCGTCCCTCATCTCGACGACGATGCTCTCGAAAACCTTGTTGCCGCTGGCACGAGCGATCGCCACGTGGAAATCCGCGTCGTGCAGGACCCAGGTTTCCGTACCGGTTTCCGCCGTCATCGCGGTGACGAGCGCCCCGAGCTGCCGGAGGTCGTCCGCTGAGCGGCGTTGCGCGGCCAGGCCGGCGGCGGGGATTTCGACGTGAGGCCGCGCTTCCACGAGGTCGCGCAGCGAGTACTTCCCGAACCGGAGCCCGCCGGCGACCGACGATGCGACCACGAACGTTCCCCTGCCGGTTTTCGTTTCGGTGAGGCCGAGTGCGGCACACGCCCGGAGCGCCTCGCGGACGACCGGACGGCTCACGCCGTACTGGGCGGCGAGCGTCGCCTCGGACTGCAGCTTGTCCCCGACCGCGTAGGCCCCGCTCTCGATGTCCTGCCTGATCGCGTTGACCACCGCTTCGGCGACCGGCAGCCGGGCGATGGGAGTGGCCTGAACCGTGGCGGACGGGCCCGAACGGCCTGGTGGTGCCATGAAATCCCCTGCCCGCGAGGTGTAAGGCTGCTTGGCTGCCTTACAGGTTAGCGCAGACCCTTGCGGCCGTGGTCGATGACAGGCTCCACCTAGGGCGTGTCTGACAATGATTTCGGTTGTTGGCTGGGATGCTTCCGGGTGTGTCG
>NZ_BAABIB010000107.1:0-15295 GCF_039542405.1 Amycolatopsis dongchuanensis | reverse complement strand
GGGGGCATCAGTCATACCGAACCTGGCGACCACAGCTCCTTGATCAGGAACCACGAAAAAGGTAACGGGGCGCTCTGGCGTGGAGCATCCTCCTCACCTCGCAGTGTTCGCCCCGCCCCCACCGCAGAAAGCGCTTCCCCAAGCGGCTGGCGGTGAGGAAAGCGCTTCCCCGCCCCATTCCAGGCACGCCTCATAGCGAAAGCGCTTTCTCCACCAATCCTCTGGCCGCTCCCGGCCGCACGTCGCCGGAAAGCGCTTCCTTGCCCCCGGGCAACCACTCTCGCCTCAGAAAGCGCTTTCCTGCCCCCGCCCGACTGCTTCGCGTCGCGGAAAGCGGCTCCTCGCCTCAGAAAGCGCCTCCCGTGTCAGAAAGCGCGTTCCCGTCGCACGGAAAGCGCTTCCCCGGCCCACGCCCAACTGCTCGCAATCTGAGAAAGGGCTTTCCCGCCACGGAAAGCGCTTCCCCGCCGAGCCCAGACCAACCCCACCCAGCCCCAGCCGGACCGCCCCAACCTCACTCCACCCGGGGCGAAACCGCCTTCCGGGCCCCCGTGCGCATCGCCGTCAGCTCCTCCTTCATCCGCTGCAGGCGCGCCAGGTGCTCCGGCGGGCGGCGCAGCGCCACGCCCGTCGCGAGCACGTCGATCACCACCAGCGCGGCGAGGCGGCTCAGCGTCGGCGTGTAAAAATCCGTGTCCTCGAAGGTTTTCACCACCAGGGGCACGTCCGCCAGCTCCGCGAGCGGGCTCTGCTCACCGGTGATCCCGATGACCCGCGCCCCCTGCTCCTGCGCCACCGCCGCCACGTCGAGCACGCTCTGCGTCCGCCCGGTGTTGGACAGCGCCACGAACACCGTCCCCGGCCCCGCCATCGACGCGGCGATGAACTGCTGGTGCGCATCGACCGGCGCGCTGCACGGCACGCCGAACAGGGGGAACTTCTGCTGCGCGTCCTGGGCGACTATCGACGACGCGCCGAACCCGGCGAACACGATCTCGCCCGCACGCGCCAGCAGCTCCACCGCCTCCTCGATGCGCTCGGTCTCCAGCGCCCGCCGCGCCCGGTCGAGGCTGCTGATCGACTGGTCGAACACCTTGCCGATGAGGGTGGGCACGGACTCACCCGGCTCGATCGCGCTGTGCGTCGCCGGCAGGCCGAGCGCGACCGTCTGCGCCAGTTCCAGCTTGAACGCCTGAAACCCCCGCGCCCCCATCGCCGTGCAGAACCGCATCACCGTCGGCTCGCTGACCCCCGCGCGCTCCGCCAGCGCCGCCATGCTCAGGTGCACCACGTCGCCGGGGGAGGCGAGCACCGCCTCCGCGACCTTGCGCTCGCTGCGGCGCAACTCACCCATGCGCGTCGCGATCGCCTCCAGCAGCGGCACCCTGCTGTCCTGCGGCCCCTCGTCCGGCTGGTTCACCTTCCGCCCCATCCCCCGCTCGTCGAGCGGATGTAGTGAGACTACCGGAATCAGACGCTCCGCAGCACCGACACGACGGTACCCAGCACGACGGCCCGGTCACCGTCGATGACCTCGTAGGCCGGGTTCCGCGGTTCGAGGTAGACGTGCCCGTTGCGGCGCCGGTACACCTTCACCGTGGCCTCCTCGTCGATCATCGCGGCGACGATCTGCCCCGAGTGGGCCTCGGACTGCCGCCGCACCACCACGATGTCGCCGTCGCAGATCGCGGCGTCCACCATCGAGTCACCGCGCACGCGCAGCGCGAACACCGTGCCGCGGCCGGTCAGCTCCCTCGGCAGCGACAGGACGTCGTCGACGTGCTCCTCCGCCGTGATCGGGACACCCGCGGCGATGTCGCCGACGACCGGCACCGGCACGGAGTCCACATCGGACGACCGCTGTCCCGGTTCCCCCAGGAACATCCGCACGTCGATCGGCCGCGCCATGCTGCTGCTGCGCCGCAGGAAACCCTTTTCCTCCAGGCTCGCCAGGTGCTTCGACACCGAGGAGGTGGACCGCAGGCCGACCGCGTCCCCGAGCTCCCTCGTGCTCGGCGGGTAGCCGTACCGCACCACCCAGTCCCGGATCGTGGCGAGGATCCGCTGCTGCCGCGGCGGCAGGCTGGAGGCGTCCAGGAACTCGGCGAGGTCGTCGTAGGTGGTCACCCGACGGATCGTAGAGCCTCCGCTACCCGGCGCGTTCGACCGCCACGAGTTCCCGCACCCGCGGCGCCACCTCCTGGGCGAAGCGCGACATCGTGTCCGGGTCGTCGGTCGCGAGGATGAAGCCGGACGTGCCGTAGGACAACGCGAGGTCCGCCAGCTCCTCGGCCCACTGCTCCGGCGGCCCGACGAGCAGCCCGCCACCGTTCGGGGTGAACTGCCCCGCGATGTTGAGGAACCGGGTGATCTCCGCGGGCGCACGTCCTGCGGCTTCGGCGCCCTCGTCGACGTACTTGTTCAGCTCCGCCAGCGACTCCGGTCCGTCCGGGAGGTACGACAGGGACGGCAGCCACCCGTCGCCGAGCCGGCCGGCGAGCCGCAGCAGCCGGGGTTTGTACGCCCCGATCCAGATCCCGATCGGATGCGCGGGCGCGGGCCCGCGCTTGGCGCCGTGTGCCTGGTGGAACTCGCCGTCGACGCGCACGCCGCCCGGTTCGTCCACCGCCCAGACGCCCCGGATGATCGCGATCGCCTCCTCCACCGCCTGGATCGACTGCCCCGGCGTCAGACGCCGTCCGCCCATCGCCTCGATCGCGTCCCAGAACCCGCCCGCGCCGAGGCCGAGCTCGAGCCTGCCGCCGGAGAGCCGGTCAAGGCTCGCCGCCGCGCGCGCCAGCACGGCGGGCGGGCGCAGCGGCAGGTTCAGCACGTTGCCGGACAGCCGGATCCGCCGCGTCCTGGCCGCCACGAAGGACAGCAGCGTCCACGTGTCGTGGAAGGACGGCTGGTACGGGTGGTCCTGGAAGGTCACCAGGTCGAGCCCGGCGTCCTCGGCGTGCACCGCCAGCTCGACGGCCCGCAGCGGCGGCCGTGCCGCCGGGGTCACGAAGGCGCCGAAGGTGAGTTCCTGTCCGTAGTCGGTCATCATTTCTCCTGTGCGGGGGTCACGTTGAAGTTGTCGCGGAAGACGTTGTCGGGGTCGTACTTCGCCTTGAGGTCGCGCAGCCGGGCGAGCGTGCGCGGCGGGAAGGCGTCCGCGATCCGGCCGGGATCGGTGCTGCTGTCGAAGCTGAGGTACCGCCCGGTGAAGAACGGCCGCAGCCGCCCCCACGCCGCGTCCACCGCGTCGTCGCGCAAACCCATGCCCACGACGCTGAAGTTCGCGGACCGGTGGGCGTAGGCGGTGGCGTCGGAGTCCACATCGGACACCGCGCCGCCCACGGCCCGCAGCTGGAACCAGTGCAGCCCGCCGGAGCGGAGCACCTGCGCGGCGGTCGCGGCGAACTCCGGCGTCACGTGGTCGAGCAGGCCGCTGCGCGAGACCGGTTCGCCGACGGCCTGGTGCGGGTCGTCGCTCGCGTTCGCCATCACCGCCGCGTACGGCACGATCTGGGCCTGCTGCCCGTACAGCGGCGCGATGTCGGCGATCGGCTGGAGCCGCTCCAGCACCGTGTCCGGTTCGTCCGAGGCGACCACCGAGATCGTCTGCGCGACCGGGGGCTGCCCCCGCCGGGCCGGCGGGAGGATGAGGAAGCTCGTCAGGTCCCGTGGTGACTCCTCGACGACCCGGCCCCACCGCAGCAGGAAATCCGCTGGGTCGCTCGCGTCGGACACGAGCACCGCGAAGCCGACCTGCCCGACCTCGTCGGCCTCGAACTCGAACGACGTCACGACCCCGAAGTTGGCGCCCGCGCCCCGCACAGCCCAGAACAGGTCCGGGTTCTCCGTCTCGCTCGCCCGCACCACCGAACCGTCGGCGAGCACCATCTCGACCTCACGCAGGTGGTCGATGGTCAGGCCGTGGGCGCGGGAGAGGAAGCCGATCCCGCCCGCCGTGGCCAGGCCGCCGACCCCGACACCGCCGTAGTCGCCGGAGCTGAGCGCCCAGCCGTGCGGTTCGAGCGCGGCGGCGACGTCCATCCAGCGCGCCCCGGGCCCGATCCGCACCCGGCGGGTGGCTTTGTCGACCACTTCGATGCCGTTGATCGACGAGACGTCGAGGACGATGCCGCCGTCGTTGGTGGACCGGCCGCTGATGCCGTGCCCCGCACTGCGGATCGACAGCGGCAGGTGCGGGTGCCGCCGGGCGAAGGCCAGCGCGTCGGACACCTGCGTGGCGTCGGCCGCCCGCAGCACGATCCCGGGCGAACCGCCTCGCAGGTAGCCGGACCGGAAGCGGCGGTAGGCGGGGTCACCCGGCTCGACCACCTCGGCGATCGAGGAGGGCACGTGGTCATAGTCGATCGCCGGGCGCCGGAGCGCCAGCGCGGCCGCGCTGCGGGGGACCGCCTTGCGCAGCGCCGGAATCACCTCGGCGAACCGCTTCAGGGTGTCCGGATCCGCAGACGTGAGCAGGATCGTGCGGGCTTCGTGCTCGGTGATCAGCGGGAGCAGGTCCTCGGGGGACGCCTCGGCCGGTACGACCAGCCTGGACGGCAGGTCCTGCCGGACACGGCCGCCGGACAGCTGGTCGAGGCTGGTCGCGGCGCGGGCGAGCATCGCGGGGAGGTGCGGTGGCCCGCTCACTTCCGCGGCGAGCCCGATGCGTTCCGTGGTGGCGGCGATCCAGGACAGCAGGGTCCACGCGTCGAGTTCGCCTTCGCGGTCCGGGACGACGACGAGGTCGTACCCGAGGTCCTCGGCGAGCTTCGCGAGGGTCACGGAGGTGAGGACCACGCCGAACTCGACGCGGCTGCCGGAGGTGTGCATGGCTCCAGGATTCCCATCGGCCCGCCCAGCGGCAAACACCTGGTGAGCGACTTACCTTTTGTAAGTACACTGGGGGCATGAGCGGAACGAACAGGGCCCTGGTCCCGGCGTTCGAGCACATCGACGACGAGCGGTGCCGGGGCTTCCAGGACGCGGTGGAGCTGGTCGGCCGGAAGTGGACCGGCGGGATCCTGCTGGCGGGCGTGCGGGGCGCGCAGCGGTTCGTGGAGTACCGCGCGATGGTGGCCGGCATCTCCGACCGGCTGCTCGCCCAGCGCCTGCGGGAGCTGGAGGCCGAGGAGCTGATCGAGCGCGTCGTCGTGCCCACCACGCCGGTGCTCGTGACGTACCACCCGACCGAGCGGGCCCGGAGCCTGATGAGCGCGCTGCAGCCGCTGGTGTGCTGGAGCGAGGAGGACCGCGCCCGCCGAACCCCGGGCCACGCGTAGCTAGGCGGTGGGCGGGTCCGGTTCCGGCGGGATCGGCGGGCCGGGCGGGATCGGGTCCGGAGGCGGCGGCCCGGGGTCCGGGACGGGCCTCGGCACCGGATCCGGGCCCGGTGGTACTGGCTGAACCATCGTGCTCACTCCTTCCAGCCGGTGGTTGCGCCTTCCCGCGGACCACGGCCGGTAAACCTCTCGTCCCGGGAGTCCTTTGTGGATCACCAGGTCTTACGAGTTCCTCACCGCCGCCCGCGATCGCTGCCCCCGTGGCGTGGCCGTCCCTAGCATCGGCCGCGTGAAGAACCTGTTCCGGTTCCGCAGTCCGCTGCGCGGCCCGTGGCTCACCTCGGTGTTCGGCGCGGTCCTGCTCGCCTGCCTGCCGCTGGTGGTCCTGACCGGCTTGCTCGATTTCGTCGCGTACGGGCCGGGGCAGCACCTCCCCGCTGACGTCGGCTGGCTGCACCTGCCGTTGTTCGACTGGCCGACCCGGCCGTCCTGGCTGTTCCGGCTGACGCAGGGCCTGCACGTGGGCCTCGGGCTGGTGCTGGTCCCGGTCGTGCTGGCGAAGCTGTGGTCGGTCATCCCGAAGCTGTTCGCCTGGCCGCCGGTCCGTTCGGTGGCGCACGCGCTCGAACGGCTGTCGTTGCTGCTGCTCGTCGGCAGCGTCCTGTTCGAGATCGTCACGGGCGTGCTGAACATCCAGTACGACTACGTCTTCGGGTTCAGCTTCTACACCGGGCACTACTTCGGCGCCTGGGTGTTCATCGCCTCCTTCGTCACGCACGTCGCGCTCAAACTGCCCACGATGATCCGTTCGCTGCGTCGGAGCGCACCGGCCACCCCGCGCGCGAAGGAGCCCGCCCCGCTGACGATGAGCAGGCGCGGGCTGCTGGGCACAGTCGGCGGCGGCGCGCTGCTCGTCGGGCTGCTCACCGCCGGCCAGACGGTCGGCGGCCCGCTGCGGGACCTGGCGTTCCTGCTGCCACGTGGCACCGAACCGGGGGAGGGGGCGAACCGGTACCCGATCAACAAGACAGCTGCGGCGGCGGGCGTCGTGGTCCGCGAGGACTGGCGGCTGACGATCACCGGTGCCACCGGGCGCACCTTCACCCGAGCCGACTTGCTGGCCCTCCCGCAGCACATGGCCCGGCTGCCGATCGCCTGCGTGGAAGGCTGGTCGACCGTCCAGACCTGGACCGGCGTCCGGCTGCGTGACCTCGCGGCGCTGGCGGGCGTGCCGGAACCCGCGTCCGCGTTCGTCTCCTCGCTGGAACAGGGACCTTTCGCCCAGGCGACGCTGAACCACGGGCAGACGACCGATCCCGACGCGCTGCTGGCGTTGCGCGTCAACGGCGCCGACCTCAGCCTCGACCACGGCTTCCCGGCGCGGATCATCGTGCCCGCCCTGCCGGGGGTGCACTGCACGAAATGGGTTCGCGCACTCGACTTCAGGAGCGCCTGATGAAGCGGATTCCCTTGCTGCTGGCCTGTTTCGCCCTCGCCGGTTACGCCGCCTCGTTCCTGTGGGGCGATCCGGTGGGGCTGACCGTGCTGCTCTGGTTCGCCGGGGCGGCGGTCGTCCACGACCTGGTGCTGTTCCCGCTCGGCGCGCTGGCGGACCGGGCGCTGACCCGCCTGCCCGTTCGCGTGGTCAACCACGTCCGGCTGCCGCTGCTGGGCGCGGGCCTGACGTTCCTGCTGTTTCTGCCGGGCATCATCCGGCAGGGCGGCGCCACGCACCTCGCCGCGACTTCGCTAAGCCAGCAGCCGTACCTCGGGCGCTGGCTCTGGCTCGTCGCGGCGATGTTCGCCGTGTCGGGGCTGTCCTACCTGGTCAGGCTGCTCACCAGTTCGTCACGACGAGGCTGTTGACCGCCAGCGCCGTGGCCGCCTGCGCGGCGAGCCACCAGCGGTGGGAACGCTGGGGCAGGAACGCGGCCGCGGCCACCAGCCACACGGCGAACGGCAGCCAAATGCGCTCGACCTCCGCTTTGGACAGTCCGGAAAGGTCGGACGCGGCCACCGCCACCACGGCTCCCGCGATCACCGCGCCGAGCCCGGTGCGCCACGCCGTGCGCCGCAGACCGGGGCCGAGCACGGGACCGGTCGCCAGCGCCAGGCACGCCAGATCGGCCCACACCCAGTAGGAGTAGGGGCGCAGGTCCGCGATGCCCTGGTGGTAGCGCTCGACGACGAGGTGGTAGCCGTCGAGCCACCAGAACCCCGCCGCCGCGAACACCCCCACGACGACGGCCGCCCCGGCCAGTGCCAGCGCCAGCGCGGCCCAGCGGCGGGTGTGCACCACGACGGCGAGCGCGATCGCGCCCATCAGCACGAGCCCGTACGACAGGAAGATCCCGAAACCCAGCACCACTCCCGCGGCGGCGGCCCACGCCAGCCGCCCGGTGGCACCGAGCGCGAGCAGCGCGATGCCGGTCGCGGTGACCCCGGCGAACAGGCCGTCCGCCGACACCCCCACCCAGACCGCTCCGGGGAACAGCACGAGGAACGGCAGCGCCGCGCGGGCGAGGTCGCGGCGGCCGAGCGCGGAGATCGTGACGGGCACGGCGATCGCGGTCAACGCCCCGGCCAGGATGCACACGATGCCCGCTGCCGCCCCGCCGCCGAGCCCGATCCGGTCCAGCCAAACGAAGACGAGCGTCGCGGCGGGAGGGTGGCCGGAGACGTGCGTCGTCCAGGAGTCCGGCTGGAAGTCCAGGATGCGGCTGCTGAAGGTGCGCAGCATCCTGCCGATGTCGGTGATGCCGGGGACTTCGGTCAGGTACTCGGCGCTGGTGGTCAGGCGCCCGGCGATGCCCAGCTGCCAGCCGTCGATCAGGGCGAGTGAGCACGTCCAGGCGACGGCGGCCGCGTAAGCGGAGGCGAGCGCGTACCGCCAGGGCAGGTGTGCGGCCAGCCGTGGTCCGTAGAGGACGACCGCGAGTCCGATGAGGACAGTCGTGGCGGTGGCTGGTCCCGCGTGCGGCAGGAATGTGCCCAGGATCGGCCACTCGCCGAACCGGGGCCCCGCTCCGGCGAAGGCACGTGGGCCGAGTTGCCTGCCCGGGTTCCACCACAGACATCCGGCGACGGCGAGTACCACCAGCACCACGACGAGGCCTCCGGCGAGCAGGTCGCGCCGGACGCCCTGGAGACGTTCGATCACCGGGGGAACCGTAGTGCGGTCCGGTGCCGCGGACGGGTTTTCGGGCCGTGCCGTCAGGATTCCGTAACCGGTACCTCGTAGGTGACGGTGAGGAGGGTGAGGTTGCGGGCGCTGACCGCGGCCGCCCCGACGTCGGGCAGGACGGTGGTGGTCGTTTCGCCCGGCGCGCGGTAGGAGATCGGGCCGGTGAGCGTCAGGTCGCGGTCGGGGACGTCATCGCCGGAGCGGCTGTACGTGCGCAGGCGGCCCGCGACGTAGCTCCCGTCGTCCAGCCGGCAGCCGACGTGGATGCGTGCGCCGGGGTGTTCGGTGAACAGCATCGTCCACGCCGAAACGCGGGCGGCGTGTTCCCGGCGACGGCGCAGGCTCGCGGCCCCGGCGGCGAGCCCGGCCGCGACGGCGAGGAGACCGAGGGCCCACAGGGTTACTGAGGTCAGGTTGTCGATGGCGTAGCGGCCTGGCTCGCGCAGCAACTGGCGCACGTCGGGCGTCCACGAGGGGAAGATCGCCCGCACGAGCGTGAACAGCAGCAACACGACCGCATCGGCGACGACGCTGACGAACGCGAGCTCGACGGTCTCGCGGAACGTCGAAACCGCGCGTGCCGACGCGAGCCGTTCGCGGCGCAGGGTGTAGGCGAACCCCGGGACGAGCAGCACGAGGAACAGCACCAGGCCGACGAGGGTCGTGGGCACGCGCTCACCTTCCGGAACCGTGGCGGCAGCCGTATCCTCGACGACGCCGTAGACCGCGACTTCAGGTGGCGAATTGTGACAGAGGCTTCCGGTCCCCGCGAGCACCCCGGCGCAGACCAGGGCGGCCAGTTCATCCACGACGACACCCCGCCGCCCGTGGCCCAGCCCGGCTACGGCGGCCAGTTCGTCCACGACGAGACGCCGCCACCGATGGCCGCCTCGGGGCCGCGCCCTGTGTCGCCCGATCAGGCGGCCGCGCCGGTCCCGCCGGCGTCGGTTCCGCCGGCGTCGGTTCCGCCTGGGCCTACCCCGCCCGCTTCGGTTTCGCGCGGGCCTACCTCGCCCGCTTCGGTTCCGTCCGGATCGGTCTCGCCTCCGTCGGTTCCGCCCGATCCGGTCTCGCCTGCGCCGACGTCCCCTTGGTGGCGGCGCATCTTCCGCAGCACCCGCTGACGGCCGGCGTTCGGCGCTCTCGCATGAGGCTCGCGGCTGCGCCGGGCCTCCGCCGGTGGACGACCACTGCGGTCCTCTGCGCCAGTTGGCGGCCGGGCCCGGGGCCGGGCTCCTTGTCACCCGCCGCTGGCTGGTGCCCGCGCCTCCGCCTGTGGATGACCACCCCTGGACCTATCCGCGCTCGCCGGCGGCCAGGCGGGGCTGGACTTCTCTCACCCGCCGCTGGCTGGCGTTTCCGCTCGCCACTGGGGGCTTGCTTGTCCAGACCCGGCCCGTGACCGCTGGCGGCCGGGCCTGGGGCTCAGCGCTGCCGCTCGCCGATGGCTCGCGATCAGCGCTCCCGCGCGGCGCTAGCTGGTGGCTGGGCCCGGGCCCAGCGCCTTCACGCCAGTCGGGCCCACCACTTCCGCACACCGGCTGAACGTGGACCGGTGAGCCTTTCGCCCCCACCCGGCGGCTGGCACCGTCGCGCGTGGCGGCCCGCCAGGACCGCGCTTATTCCCACCCACCCAGCGATTCCCGGCGCTAAGCTCCTTTCCATGATCGACTCACCTCGCCTCCCCGGCCTCACGCTCGCCGACGCCGACTGGCTGGTGGACGCCGCGCTGACCGTCGCGGCCGAGCGGGGGTTCCCACCCCTCGCGGTCGCCGTGCTCGACGTGGCCGGCGAAGTGATCACCCTGCGCCGCGCCGACGGCGGCATGCCCATGACCAGCCGGATCGCCGTCGCGAAGGCCCGCAGCGCGCTGCTCGCCCTGAAGCCGTCGGGCCAGATCGAGCTCCCGGCCGGCATCGTCGAGAGCATCCAGCACCTGTACCACGGCGACTTCGTCCCGTGGGCCGGCGGTGTCCTCGTCACCGACGGCAACGTGATCCTCGGCGCCGCCGGAGCCTCCGGCGCGCACGCGCTTGAAGACGAGCAGGCCGTGCAGGTCGCCGTCGAACAGTGGCAGGCGAAACGCTCAGCCGGTCCCGCCCACAGCACTTCATGATCAACGCGAACGTCCACTGTGGACCCGCGCTGACCTCGTTCGGCGAGTCGGTGCTCGCTGGCGATGCCGTATCGGCGCCAGAGGTTACGCACCTCCGTTACCGAGTTGAGTGACCGGCGCCCATCCCGGCAATGCTCGCAGGGAAGGTCGCGGGTTGCGGCGTGTCCGGCGGCCGACGTCGTTGGCGCACCAGAGGATGAAGGCGGCGAGGCGGTCAGCGTGCCGCAGCGCGCGAATCGTCCGCGACGAAGAAGCCTTGCCATCCCGGTGAACATTCGCCAAGTGCCCCGTAACGGCGTTGCGTCGCGAAGCGGGCGAGCCAGCGTGGGAGGGCGGCGGTGTATTTCGCGAGATCTTGACGACCTTGCGGAAATCCCGATGGTGGCGACGATGGGCGCCTGCCCGGGGTGATACCGCGACTGGACGCCTTCCCACGTCGAGTCGATCCAATGCGACGTCCTAAACGAGACGCAGGATCGTCTCTTCGATTTCGGTGCCACGGGCTGGCGCGTAAGAGATCTCCGTGCCGATGACCGTGAAACCCGCTCTCCGCAAGACCCTGAGTGAGCCGTGGTTGTCGCTGGCGGCGCGGGCGTACAGGGGCCGGGTCGCGACCGTGTCGAGAAAGAGGGCCAGTGCTCGGCTGGCGATGTCACGTCCCCAGGCCGAACGGTCGATCCAGTAAGTGATCTCGGTGTCCCCCTCCATGACGAAGCTGGCGATGCTGCCGACAAGGCGCCCGTCACACGTGACGGCACGAAGGGTGATGTCAGGAGAATTGCGTGTCTCCGCCATGTGAGCGTCGAACGCTTCACGGTCGGGGTGGCTGGTGGTGAAAGCGGCCATCCGGATGGACTCGGGATCACTCCTCTGGTCGAACAGCGCGTCCAGGTCGGCATCCTCGACCAACCGCAGTGCCACCTCCGCCACCGGTGTTCCCCTCGCTCGCCCGCGTTTGCGCCGCACCGTACCAACGGCATCCGACAATTCCGGCTCGCACGGCCTGTGCTTGAACGCGGCCCCCTGCTCACGGACACCTAACTCACCGGCTCCCAGCGCAGGGATCCACCCTGATCGGCGATCCGTCCGGCGGTCGGTGGTGGGAAGTGGGTGCCCAAGACGAGGATGTCGCTCCTCGCGAGCGACTCGAAGAGCTCGCGGCGCGTGCGCACGGCGAGATCCGGGTCGATGTCGACGCAGCTGGTGATCTCCGGGTGCGGCACCTGGACCGGGTGGTGCACGCAGTCACCGGTGATCAGCGCCGTCCGGCCGCCGCTGTCCAGCCGCACCGCGACGTGCCCCGGCGTGTGACCGGGTGTGGGCACAAGCCGGACCCCGGGCGTGATCTCCGTACCGTCCCTTCGGACGTCTACGAGATCGAGCAGGCCCGCGTCCTCGACCGGGAGCACGGAGTCGCGGAACATCTGCTGCCGCGGTTCGTCCATCGCGTACCCGGCCCAGAACTCCCTTTCCACGCGCGAGGTCACGTATCGGGCGTTCGGGAACGTCGGCACCCACTCGCCACCCTCCAGCCGGGTGTTCCAGCCGACGTGGTCGGTGTGCAGGTGGGTGAGCACCACGAGATCGACCGTCTCCGGGGCGAACCCGGCCTCGGCGAGCCGGTCGGGGTAGGCGGTGTGCAGGTTGTGCCAGGCGGGGTTGGCGCGCTGCTTGCCATTCCCGATGCCGGTGTCCACGACGATCCGGTGCCCGCCCACCGAGACGGCGAAGGTGTGGCTGGCCAGGCGCAGCACTCCGTCGTCCCCGGCGAAGTGGGGCCGCAGCCAGTCGTGCCGGGCCACGACGTCGGGAGTGGCGGTGGGCAGCAGCCAGGGACCGGTGGCGGGCGGCAATGACACCTCGTCGATCCGGTGCACGGTGAACTCGCCGACGGTCCACGACGGGACGCTCATGACCACTCCTCCTAAACGCAACGGGTTTGCTTTAAGCGACGATACGGGCTACTCTGCCTAAACGCAAACTTTTAGCTTTTCGGGAGGATCGATGTCCGACTTCGCCCCACCGGAAGCGGCTCGCTGGGCCGCCCGTGCCGGGCTGCCGCTGTCCGGGGACCGTCACGACGTGGTGGCCGCCACTGCCAACCACATCCACTCCGTCGTGTCCGTCCTGCGTGAGCTCGACCTCGGGGAGACGGCACCTTTCCGCCAGGAGGTGCCTGGTGGGACCGAATGAACTCACCCTCGCCGCCGCCGCTGACGCAGTGCGCACGCGCGCGTTGTCCCCGGTCGAGCTCGTCGACTCGGTGCTGGCCCGCGTGGAGGAGGTGGAGCCGCGTCTGAACGCCTACGTGGCCGTGACCGCCGAAAGGGCGCGTGAGGCGGCCCGCCAGGCCGAGCGCGAGATCACCGGGGGTGAGTACCGCGGCCCGCTGCACGGGATTCCCGTGGGGCTCAAGGACCTCATCGACGTCGCCGGGCTGCCGACCACCGGCAGTTCCCGTGTCCGCGCCGGGCATCGGGCCGAAGCCGACAGCGTCGTCGCGGCCCGCTTGGCCGACGCGGGCGCGGTGCTGATCGGCAAGACCCATACGCACGAGTTCGCGTACGGGCTGATCACGCCGCAGACGGCGAACGCGAGGGACCCTGGCCGCATCGCCGGGGGCTCCAGCGGTGGTTCCGCCGTCGCGGTCGCCGCGGGCATGGCCACGTTCGCGCTCGGCACCGACACCGGCGGCTCGATCCGGGTGCCCGCCGCGCTCAACGGAGTCGTCGGGCTTAAACCGACCTACGACCTGGTGCCGCGTGATGGTGTGGTGTCGCTGTCGTGGTCGCTGGACCACGTCGGCCCGATCACGCGCACGGTCGAGGACGCCGCGCTCGTGCTGCCGGTGCTGACCGGCGGGCGACCGGCCACTGTGGACGGTGGGCTGGCCGGGCTGCGGGTGGGCGTGCCGCGCAACTACTACTTCGAGCACGTCGATCCCGAGGTGGAAGCCGCGGTGCGCCAGGCGATCGAACGGATGGAGTCGCTCGGCGCCGTGCTCGTCGAGGTCGAGGTCCCGATGACGCGTTACGTCCAGGCGATCCAGTGGGGCCTGATGGTGCCGGAGGCGACCGCCTACCACGAACGCACGCTGCGGACCGTGCCGGAGCTGTATGCCGCCGACGTCCGGGTACTGCTCGAAGCCGGGGTGCTCTTGCCGGCGGGCGACTACCTGCGGGCCCAGCGTGCCCGCGCGCTCCTGCGCCGCGAGTGGCTGCGGATGCTCGAGCCGGTCGACGTGCTCGCCGCCCCGGCAGTGCCGCTGACGGCCGTGCCGTCGGGTCAGGACAGTGTGACCTGGCCGGACGGCACAGTCGAAAGCGTATCCGACGCCTACGTCCGGTTGTCCGCGCCCGCCAACATCACCGGGCTCCCGTCGCTGACGGTGCCGGTCGGTGCCGACTCGGCCGGCCTGCCGATCGGGCTGCAGTTGCTGGGGCGGCCGCTGGCCGAGCCGCTCCTGTTCCGGGTCGGCCGGGCCTGGGAGCTGACGCTGGAAAGGGGGATCTTTGCCTTAAGCTGAAAGTATGAGCCGTAGGCCGATGGTGCGCCCGGGGGGTCGCAGCGCCCGGGTTCAGGAAGCGGTGCACTCCGCCGTTCGCGAGCTCGAGGCCGAGTTGGGGCGGGAAGGGCTGACCGTGCCCCAGATCGCGGCCCGGGCCGGGGTCACGCCGTCCACGATCTACCGCCGATGGGGCGACGTGCGGTGGCTGCTGTCCGATGTCGCCGTCGAGATCCTCCGGCCGGAGTGCCCGCCTGCGGACCGGGGTGGTCTCGAAGCCGACCTGAAGTCGTGGGCTGAGGAGTTCCTGGACGAGATGTCCTCGCCTCCGGGCCGCGCGTATATCCGGGACGCGCTGCTCGGCGACCCGGACGGGAGCAATGCCGGTCAGTGCTCGGCCTACGCGGCCGAGCAGATCGACGTGATCCTCAAGCGGGCCGCAGAGCGCGGGGAGCGCGTGCCGGACGTGGAAACGGTGCTCGACCGGCTGGTGGCGCCGATGATGTACCGCATCTTGTTCCGGCCGGACGGGCTCGAACCGGCCTACGCCAGGCGGCTGGTGTCCGAGCTGCTCGACGGAGCGGCGAGCGCCACTCGGTAAGGGTGCTGCTCGGCAGGGCGGTGGATGCTGCGGGGACGGCGTTGCTCGGCGGGGCGGTACGCGCAGGCGGGGCGGACAGTGCCGCTCGGCGGAGCCGCGAGCGCCACGCGGTGGCGGCACGGCTCGGCGGGGTGGTGACCGCGACGCGGTAACCGTGCTGCCCCAGGGGCGGTGGGCACCGCCCTCCGGCGACGGTGCTGCTTGACGGAGCCGTGAGGGCTGTCCGGTGTCCGTGCTGCTCGATGGGAGGCGAGGCAGCGCGGAGACAGTCCTGCTGGACGGACGGGGGCGCAGTGCGGCGACCGCACCCGCTCCTAGGAGCCGCGAGCGCCGCGCGGTGGCAGCTCTGTCGACGGGGCGGGGCAGCGCAAGGCGGTGACCCGCCCGCTCCAGGGGCGGCGACCGCACCCTCGGACAGGTGGCGAGCGCCCCGCGGTAACGGCGCTGCCCGGCGGAGCGGGGTCGGCCCGACGAAGCGGGTCCGCCCAACGGGTCCGCCCAACGGGTCCGCCCAACGGGTCCGCCCAACGGGTCCGTCCAACAGGTCCACCTAGGGCGTGTCTGACAATGATTTCGGTTGTTGGCTGGGATGCTTCCGGGTGTGTCG